>CBFDDG010000630.1:0-2723 GCA_965603505.1 uncultured Phycisphaerae bacterium
GGTCGAGCCAGGAAACTGGTCTGGCAGGAGCCGGGACATCTCGGGTACCCCGGCAAGTGTCTTCCCGTCTTCCATCCTGAATTCCAAGGGTTCTGTGACACGTACGCTCGCCGGCTTGTCGAGACCCGAAGCGACCCGTATCTGCTCGGGCACTTCTCGGACAACGAGCTGCCCCTTGCGAGCGATATGCTGGACCGATCCTTCGAGCTGGATGTCAACAATCCGGACCTGCGCCCTGGGTACGAGGCCGCAAGGGCCTGGCTGACCGAACGCAAAGGTGAATCCGCGGGGCCCGACGATATCACCGATGCCGACCGCGCGGCGTTTCTCGAACACGTGTGCGAACGGTACTTCAGAATCACCACGCAGGCGATCCGCCGATACGACCCGAATCATCTGTGCCTCGGTCCCCGGCTGCACGGCGGGTCGCTCCGAAAGCCGGAGGTCTTCCGCGCCGCCGGCAGGCACCTGGACGTCGTCGCCGTCAACTATTACGGGGCCTGGACGCCGGATCGGCAGCGCATGGCGATGTGGGTGCGCGAATCCGGAAAGCCTTTCCTCATCACCGAATGGTACGCCAAGGGGATGGATTCGGGACTGCCGAACAACACTGGAGCCGGCTGGACCGTCAAGACCCAGCAGGATCGAGGCCGCTTCTATCAGAACTTCACCCTGGCCCTGCTCGAATCCGGCGGCTGCGTCGGCTGGCACTGGTTCAAGTATCGCGACAACAACCCGCTTGACCTCAGCACGGACCCCTCCAATCGGGACTCCAACAAGGGCATCATCAACTGGCAATTCGAGCCGTACGCCCCGCTCCTGGACGCCATGAAGGAAATCAACGCGAACGCCTACAGCCTCGTCGAGTATTTCGGCACTCCCTGACGCCTGCATGTCGCTTCGAGAATGGTCGAAACTTCGGTGTCACGACGGGTCGCGCCGGTCTGCGCCAGCGTTTCTGCTATTCCTATCTTGGGTTCGTTTCTTACTTGGATGTTTGCGTTGAGGTCTCCACCACGTGGGAGTCCATCGCTATTCATCCCTGTTCGTCTGCGGTCGCGTTTCACGGTTCGTTACGCGTGAATAGACTGCGAAATGCGTCATAGATCGGGCGCAGTGCAACCGGCACCGAACTTGGTTCGGTCGCTTCAAGCATGATTATCGGTAATGCTCTGCCCGTGGCTTGCTCGAGCTTCACCAGGTGGTCGAGCGTGAAACTCCGCTGTCTTCTGCGAACGCGGCTAATGAACGACTCGCTCAGGTCCAGCATCTCACCTATCTTCTTCAGCGTAAGTCCTTGCGATTGCAGGTACTTTACGATGTCCGAAGAGAGAGTGGGATACACAGACTTCTGTTCTAATCGCACGGCTTTTCGACTGGTTCTGTCTTCTGCTTTCATGATCGTCTTCCCGCAGCGAACATGTCAATTATCTGGAGGATGAACGAGCGTGGATTGGTGGGCTGCTCTATCCAGCAGGTAACAGACGATGGAAATCCATTCTTCCGCCAATACCTCCATTACCTCCTCATCACGTACTTTCTTTCTCTTTATCTTCTGAATCGTCTTCGCTATTACCCCAAGCGTCTCCATCAAACGTTCCATATCCGGGTTGGGGCCCGTCCAGTATGCTCGCACCAACCTGCACCAGTGTGCGGTTTCCCTCGGAACATCCGGGGGCAAGATCCTGCGCCAATCCTTCATCTCCAAGAAGTTCTCCGAGCAAGATGTGCGATAGGCACACCCGTTACATAACAACACTGATTATACAAGATGACTTGCCTATTAGGCAAGTCGCTTTCCGGCGGAATGTTTAGAATCTTCAACACCTACACACAAATCGTTTCCATAAAACAACTTATGACATGAGTATTCTTGCCGGAATGCGACCAACATGCCCTATAGGCAATAGGTCCGCCTCGACATAGCCCCTCCGGCATGAAGCGGGATCATCGGACTGTACCGAGAGTTGTCTCTACTCATGCGGCGTTCGTCATTCTCATGAGGATCCCATCGAGACGAGCGAAACGGCGTCTATCTCGTGTCTTCGGGCGTTCACGCGTGAGTAGGAGCTAACTCTCTCAACAGCTTGATCGCGGCTTCGGCCATCATCTCGCCGCCGCCGGGGGCGATGCGGGAGTTCACCGTCTCGTAGCTGCCCTCGGCAAAAGCCTTGCGCGTCGGAATATAACCCGGGGCATCCTGGCACAGCTCGATCACCAGCGTGGTCGCAAACGGGCTCGCCTGCTTGATCGCCAGTCCGAGATCGACGAACACCTCACCCGGCAATCCCACAACCGCCACGTCGTCACTGAGCCGGAACACCTGCACCTCCAGCGGAATCGTCGTGCCGCCCCGCCACTGAATGGCCAGGATCTTATAGGCTTTGACCTGGTCGAGGAACGACAACTCGCGCCTGCCGACCTTCTCGATGTCCCTCTTCGCCTGCTCGATCTCATCGGGGCTGAAACTCTGCAACGGCGCATCGACGACCGCCCGCCTCGCGGCGAGGGCCGGCACGGTCGCAGCTTTCAGACCCGCGAGACTCTTAGCCACGGTGCGGCTCAGCGTCGTACCGATAGTGTCAGTCTTCAGCCGCTCTTTGCGGGTAACGTCGACGTGGTTGATGTCGCCGCAGGTGCCGGTCCCGAAGAGCAGCACGAAGTCCTCGCCGAGCGTCTCGCGGAGGCCCTGCTCGACATAGAAGGGATAGTCCGCCGCGTAG
>CBFDDG010000631.1:0-2723 GCA_965603505.1 uncultured Phycisphaerae bacterium
TCCCATAGACTGATGAGGCGACTGAGCATCTGATGGCAAAATGGACTGAGTTCTGCATTTGCTCGCAACGCTTGGGTATGACGAAAATAGAAGAGAGAATCAAACGCGTCGAGGAGAGCATCGCGAATGCCTGCGCCCGGGCAGGCAGAGAGCCGGAGGATATCAGGCTCGTCGTCGTCACGAAATCGGCGGAGACGGAGCAGATCCAGGAGGTGATCCGTCTCGGCTGCCATCACCTCGGCGAGAATCGCGTGCAGCAGTTGAAGAAAGTCTCCGCACAGGTGGTCGAATTCGTCCAGAAGCAACCCGACAACTCTGTGCCCTCGAAAGAAATCCATTGGCATATGATCGGGCACCTGCAGCGCAACAAGGTGCGTCAGGTCCTGCCGGTGGTCTCTTTGATCCATTCCGTAGACACGCTTCGCCTGGCGGAAGAGATCAACAATTCGGCGGCTCGACTGAACCTTTGCCCCCGCGTGCTTCTCCAGGTGAACGCGTCGAACGAGCCGCAGAAATACGGTGTGCCGGTCGGGGCCGCCACGCACCTGGCGGAGCAGATCGATACGCTGCCCCACCTCAAGCTGATCGGGCTGATGACCATGGCGCCGCTGACCCGCAACAAGGACGTCATCCGCGCGTGCTTCACGCGGGCGCGCGAGCTGTTCTATGAGATGCGGGGCGAGAAGATCGTCAGCAGTCAGTTTACGGAGTTGAGCATGGGCATGAGTTCCGATTACGAGATCGCCATCGAGGAAGGCGCCACGATCCTGCGCGTCGGATCGGCCATCTTCGCGGGCTGACCCGGCTGGTCCACGCCCCTTCCGACCCTCCCATTCCCATCGGCCCTCTGCATAAAACGCCGGAAATCCCCAAAGTGGCACCCGAATTCGGACGAAATCAGGTGTACCGAGTCCGCCTGTGTGCGTGTACGTTGGATGTCACGGTCTTAGAGGGAAAAAGGACAATCAGTATGGGCAAGAAACGGCCGCCAGACGAGGCTGGAATGCCGGAGGGTTTCATCGATGTGGTCTATCTGTCCGATAAGGCGGATATGCCGACCGAAATCAAACGGCTATTCCGACAGAAGAAGGTGTCTTCCTGGCTGCTGCCGTTCGATCAGTACGACCTGATTCGCCGGCACGCCGACCTCGTAGGGATCGCTCTCATCGACGCCGAGGGGATGGATGTCTCCCAGGACCAGGGGCTGGGACGGATTCTCCAGTGCCTGGAACGAGACAACGTCCCGATTGTCCTGCTCACGCAGCGCGTCAAACGCCGCGTCAGAAGCTTCTCCCTGGTTTCCTCGGAAAACAGTTTCTCAGTATCCAACACGGCTGAATCCATCTCTCTGGACGACCTCTGGGCATGCCTGAGCGTGAACCTGGCCCATCGGAAGCACCAGAACCGCGGGATCGCGGCAAAAACGCCTGCATCCATGAGCGTCACGGAGAGACTCTGGACGAACCATCCTGCCGACGAGACCCACCCCCACAGGACGTTCGCGGACAGCCTCAAGGAGCAGTTGCGTCTGGCCGGATTGGTCCAGCGGGACTTTCTGCCGTCGCATCTGCCGAATACGGATCAGGTCCGGTGGGCGGCGACCTTCCTGCCCGCCGAATGGGTATCGGGCGATATGTACGACGTCGCCCGTATCGACGAGCAGCACATTGGCTTCTACGTGGCCGACGCCGTGGGGCACTCGATGCCCGCCGCTCTGCTCACGATGTTCATCAAGCAGGCGCTCGTCATGCGGCAAACCATCGAGAACAGCTATCGCATCTTCACGCCGACCGAGGCCATGACCAATCTGAACCAGAGGATGACCGGTCAGAAACTCTCGGGGTACCAGTTCGCGACATGCTGCTATTGCCTGCTGAACGTCAAGACCCGCCATCTCACGTTCGCCCGGGCCGGGCACCCCTATCCGATTCTGCTCAGGCAAGGACAGCCCCCGCAGCAGTTGCAGGTGCGAGGCTCGCTGTTGGGGGTCTTCGAGAATGCGGAGTTTGCCCAGCAGACCATTCCGATGCAGACCGGTGATCGGCTGCTGCTGTACTCCGACGGCGCCGAACCTCTGATCGGGCAGCTTCACGATGAGGCGGGCTTCCAGTTCACGGACGACTTCCTCGCGCTTAAGGATGCTTCGATCACCGAGATCATCGATCAATTGACCGAAGTGGCGGAGCACCGCGATATGGACCCGGCGGAAGTGGACGACCAGACCCTCCTGGGCCTTGAGATCCTCTGAGCGCCAAGCGCAACGTTCCCGACCAAGCCGGCGGGCTACGTCTCGCCACCGGCGATATCCCCGAAGCAGGCCGGGGCATGCTCCTTGAGGATCGCGAGCATCCGTCCGCAAGCCTTGCGGATCTCCCACTGAGCCTTCGCAGACAAGCGAAGCGAGAAGATGTGACGCCATTCCCGAAAGTTCGCCGAGACGACGATCTCGCTCACACACGCGTTGGGCAGCACGAAGCGAGCATCCTCCCTCTTCACCCCCCGGTCGCGCCACTTCCGGTACATCTCCCGGATCGCCCTCATGTCCCGGTGAAAGTCCTCCACGAATTCCGCAGGCAGATCCTCGGGCACGACATACGCGAATTCCTCCTCGTCGACGTATCGCTGTGACTGCTGCGAGATCGCCATGAGACGGTGCCTGACAAGCTGGTGGGTCATCGCGCGCGAGCAGTTTCGCACGCGGAACGTGGCGTAGGCGTGCTCCA
>CBFDDG010000632.1:0-2711 GCA_965603505.1 uncultured Phycisphaerae bacterium
GATGGAAAAGCCGGCATGCTCACGTCCTTGCCGCCGGCGCCTGACGCCGCACAGCGACCGTCGCCGCGGCTGCCCAACTGGTGGACGGACGATCCCTCACCCGAGGTCGCAGAGGGGCCGCACATCGGCGCCCGGACGGTGAGCCGGTGGCGCGAAGACTTTCTGCGAGACTTCGCCGCGCGCATGGATCGCTGCAATTCGCCCGCAACAACAGGAATGACAGAGACAGCCACCAATCAGAGACAGAAGTAACCGATAACTGTCATCAATTGTCCCTGCCTCAGAAAGCCAGAAGCCCTGATACTGAAGTCCGAGAACTGAGCCCCAATGCGAGGGTGGCTGGCATCAGAACAACGGCTTGTCTTCCAATAGCTTGCGAATCTCACGGCGGATGCGACGTGCGAGCTTCACGGCCTCCTTCGCCTCCGAGAGCGTCGCCGGAGCATACGGGCCCGGGTACCGCATGGTGGTTGCGTACTCCGTGAGTCTTCTCTGCTGCTCGATTGTCAACGAGATCTGCACGTGCTTGGGCAACAGCCCGATGAGCGCTTCGATATCGTGCGTTCGCGGGAATGCGATCTCCAGGACCACAAGAGACGCCTTGAGGTACTTCTCGACACATTGCTGACTGTGGAAGCAGACCGTATCGGTGGGGCAATCGGCGCCGAGCTTGAGCGTGTGAGCGGCGTTCTTCAGATCGTTTTCTGCTTTGACGATCCATTCTCGCGCGACGATGGCGGGCTTGTCAGGCGCGGGCATAGACCACCTTCCCCTCGCGCCAGGCGGGCCATTCGATGGTGCCGATGGTGTCCTTGCGCCATTCGAACTCTTCCGGCGTGGTGACGATCAGGTCCTTGGGCAGCGGAATGTCGTGCAGGGCCACGCCGATCTCGATGGCCTTTTCCCGTTTCGAGCCGGTCACGGGCATCACGATCAGCAGGTCCACGTCGCTGTCCGTGCCCGCGTCGCCGCGAGCGTGCGAACCGAAGAGAATGATCCTCTCCGGGTCAAATCGGCTGACGATCCGCTCGACCATCTCCTGGATTCGCGCCGCAGGCGAGGCGGTCCTTTCATTCACATTGTGGCGACCTGATGCCATTGTCTGGTACACCTTGACTATCGCGCTCGAACCGGCACATTTCGCAAACGGCCCCTGTCTTGCTCAAGGGCCTTCATAGAGCAATCCTGCCTATCATACCAGATTTGTCTGCTCGTGCAATCGCGGGGCAAGAGACCGGACCACAGGCAGATTGGTGGGTCGTCAGCCGATTGCCGGGCGGGCGTGGTGGGAGCCAAGCACCGGATACAAGAGGCCCGGGGCGGCGCGCCGTTCCAGTCGTATACGCCCCCCCGGCGTGTCTTTCTGTCTGCACTCACCCACACGTTCAGTCGTACTTGCATCCTTGACGCTTCGCCCGCAGCAAGCGTACGATCAGGTCGCCGTGAACGGGAGAACACGATGAGCAACGGGCGTACATTACGCGGGCTTACAGGCCCCCCGGAGGGCCGGCGTGGGGCGTTTACGCTTGTCGAGCTGCTGGTGGTGATTGCGATCCTCGTGCTGCTGATGGCCATACTGCTGCCCGTGATCCACCGATCCCGCAAACAGGCGGCGGCCATGACCTGCCGGTCCAATCTGCGACAGTGGGGTCTCTTTCTCGATACCTACGTGACGGGCAACGACGGAAAGTTCTTCTTCGAGACAACGCATGTGGACACATGGACCGAGCCGGTGCCGGTGACGGTCTGGGTCCAGAGCTGGTGGTACATCTTCCTCACCGATTTCGGGAATTTCCGGGATATTTGGCTCTGTCCGATGGCCATGACGCCGTCGGCCGACGGGCAGACCGGCTCGACATTTCGGGCTTGGCGCGGCGAACGCGGCGCTGAGCGCGTCGCGGGAGGAGGCTGGGATGAGGTGGAACGGGAGTTCCTGGGCAGCTACGGCGTGAATGGCTGGGTCGGGCCCAGCCGACGGGCGGACCCGAATAGACCGAATGCTTCCTGCTGGACCACGCCCTATGTGAAGGGTGCGGCCGATGTGCCGCTCGTCTTCGATTGTCGTCGTTCGATCTACTACGGAACCGTGGACGGGCCGCCGCCGTACCCGGATGCATCGCCGAGTTCGTACTACAGCAGCATCGTCTGTATGGACCGGCACACGGGCGGGATCAACAGCGTGTTCATGGACTGGTCGGTGCGCAAGGTCGGGCTCAAGCAGCTCTGGGGCTTGAAATGGCACAACGCCTATAGCACGACGGGCCCCTGGACGCCGGCCGGCGGGGTCAAGCCCGAGGACTGGCCGCCTTGGATGCGAAGGTTCAAGGACTACTGATCCCACATGAGGACGACAGTCGGCTACCATTGGGCTGCCGATTATACCAGATTCAATTGCCTGCGTCGTTCCACCTTTACAGCGTCTGGCGGGCGATTGCGGCTGGTTCGCCCATGTCTTTGCTGTAGGGCTTCAGGCGGAAGCGATAGGGGCAGGGCTTGGCCGGTACGCTTCCTGGGAGCGTCTCAGTCGGCATATTCGGCGTGAAGGACGAGCCCTCGCTCACCCCATCGGGCCACCTCAGCACCCTTGTCCGGGCTCAGAAGCACGCCGCACTCGACGGCAAGCTCCGTCTCGCCCTCTTCCTCGCGCAAGACAATCTCGACCTCCATGAGGGCAAGGATTCGGCCGTCATTCCGCGGCCCGACAGCCCCGA
>CBFDDG010000633.1:0-2707 GCA_965603505.1 uncultured Phycisphaerae bacterium
GGGCAGTTGATCACCAACCTGGAACGGACCAACAGCGAAAACGGCGAGCCGCAACTTGTCGCAGAGGGGCTTGAGGTGGGCGGTCCGGTCTTCGTCGACCGAACCCATCAGTACATAGTGCTGCCTGAGTCTTTGCTGGGGCTCGAATACGCCATGCTCGCGAACAACGATAAGGTGGATCCTGATTTCCAACTGCACGTAACGCTCGAACGAAGTGCGACGCTCTATCTGTTTCTGGACACTCGCATAGGTGATAACAACGGCGACAATCCCCCCGCTCTGGGTGGAGGCGTGATGCAGTGGGTCATAGATATGGGCTTCACGACCACCTATGAGCAGATCGGTGTGGATGAGAAAGATACGGGCGTGCCCAATCGGTGGTATACCGTCTACAAGCTGGACGTTCCCGGCGGTACCACCACCCTTTTTGAACAGAACGACGGCGGCAGCAGGAGCATGTACAATATCGCCGTATGGGCCCCAAGTCTCACAGCCGACGAGCCGAGGCCGGAAGACGGCGCCGTGGATATTCCCCTTGACACCATGTTGGCCTGGACACCTGGAGCCAATGCCGCCACACAGGACATCTATTTCGGCACCGTCTTCGACGACGTCAGCAACGCCAGCCGGGCGAATCCGCTGGATGTGCTCCTCAGTAAGAACCAGGACGCCAACACGTTCGATCCCATGGGCCTCCTTCAGTTGGGTGGGGTGTATTTCTGGCGTGTCGATGGGATTGCCGCCGACGGCACGGTTACGAAAGGTGGCGAATTCACATGGTAAGTGCAACAGGGGTATAGAAGAGACATCGCGAGTTGAATCCGGTAGCTTGGAGTTGTCCAACGACTTCAGACTACGGAGTGCTCGCGATGTCGTACCGCCATCTTACCATGGACGAACGAAATGTCATCTACCGAATGCAGTTGCAAGGCTATACCCCCGCGGAGAGCGAGGGCGGGACGGCGGAGCCCGTCTGGATTCAGTATGCGTTCGACAGGATCTATAGGCTGCATGAGCTGTGGGTATGGAACTACAATGGGGACCTGGAGTTTCTGGTGGGCTTCGGGCTCAAGGATGTGACGATAGAATATTCGATGGACGCCGAGAGCTGGACGGTCCTTGGCGACTTCGAGTTCGCCCAGGGTAGCTCGGCGGCCGATTACACGGCCAATACGGCGGTGGATTTCGGAGGCGTCTCAGCGCAGTACGTCCGGCTCGTGGTGAACAGCAGCTTCAAGACGTCAGGCCGGCATGGCTTGAGTGAGGTTCGATTCTTTGCCGTTCCGACCTATGCTCGGCAGCCCGATCCGGGTTTGGGAGAGACGGAAGTGGACACAGACGCGGTCCTGACGTGGCGGGCAGGCCGGGATGCGGCGTCGCATGAAGTGTATCTCAGTGCGGAGGAGTCGGCGGTTGTCGAGGGCACGGAGTTGATCGATGCGGTCGGCGAGAACCGGTACGACGTCTCAGGACTCAATCTGGATCTGGGCAGGACGTACTATTGGAAGATCAATGAGGTCAATGACGCCGAGCCGATCATTGCGTGGGAAGGTGATGCGTGGAGCTTCACCACGCAAAGCTCCTACGTTGTGGATGACTTTGAGAGCTACAACGACAACTACGATGCGGGTCTGGCGATCTGGCAGACGTGGCTCGACGGTTACGGCGTGGATGAGAATGGCTCGCAGGTGGGCCACAATCCGGCCCCGTATGCCGAGCGAGGCACGGTGCGGGAAGGGCGGCAGTCGATGCCGTTCTATTACCGCAACGAGGGCAAGGTGGTCTATTCAGAGGCCGAGCGGACGTTCGACGTAGCCCAGGACTGGACGCGTGGAGGCGCGCAGACGCTGGTACTGTATTTCCAGGGCATCGCGGAGAACACGGCGGGGCGGCTGTATCTGAAGATCAATGACGCGACGGTCGTGTACGACGGGTCTATGACGGACCTGAGCAAGGCGTTCTGGATTCAGTGGAAGATCGACCTGAGTACGGTCGAAATGGACCTGACGGCTGTGCGGATGTTGACGCTGGGGGTGGACGACGGCGGCGCGGGGACCCTGTTCTTTGACGGTATTCGACTGTATCGGGAGGCGCCTGAGGCGGCGCGGGAGGAGGTTTGGATCGAGGCGGAGGCGGCGGATACGCTGGTCTCGCCGATGCGGATCTACTCGGACCGGGAGGATGCTTCGGGCGGCCAGTATATCGCGACTTTCGGGGATAGCAGCAGCGGGGACCCGCCGGACAACGGCGGGGTGGCGCATTACACGGTCCGGCTGGCAGGCGGGACGTACCGGATCATCGGCCGGGTGATTGCGCCCACGGGCAACGACGATTCGTTCTGGGTTCGATTCCAGGGTGCGACCACGAACACGCTGAACCATGAGAGCGGCTGGATTTGCTGGGGCCTGGAGACGGGCGCGGACTGGCATGAGGTCCCGGTGCAGAGCATGGACGATGAGAACGCGACAGTGCTGTTCACGGTGGAGCCGGGGCTGTACAACCTGGAGATTGCCTACCGCGAGGACGGCGCCTTGCTGGATGCCTGGATCATTACGCAACAGCTTGAATAAATCGGTCTGCCGGACATGGATTGCCGTTCCTCTCAGGAGAACGGATTCCGGCGAGTAACGGTGCTTTTCGAGAAAGACCTTGATTGGCACGGTCGGGTAGCGGTAGAATTGTAGGTGTATTGGCACATAACGGCGAT
>CBFDDG010000634.1:0-2705 GCA_965603505.1 uncultured Phycisphaerae bacterium
GTACACAAAACCACACTATACAATCTTACCAGACCGCCCGCAGAATTCCTATCGCTTTTTTAGGTTCTTTTTGTCGATCGACAGCTCCGCATGGGTGGTTTCCAGGAACCGGCGCGGCCATGCCCCTGCCGCCGGGCTTGATGCTGAACTTAGCCGGGATTTCCCATATACACTTCCCTAAGACACTCATACGCACTTGAAGCCCTATCATATCAGAATCTCATCGAAATTGCAGCAATTCTCTGGCCGTCCCAGCCGGCTGTCTCGCAAAGAACGCCCAAAAAGTCGAACGCTTACGTCGAAAAGCCACTTCTTCCCACTATTTTGGCACACTACCACCCGTGCCCACCGTTTCGCAGCCCGGTTTTCAGCAGTTCCACACATCATCCCGGCCTTGCAGATATTGTCAAAAAATGCAGCCGCCGGATTCGACCAAGGGTTTCCCAAAAGAGGGTCTGCGGCACAGCCAACCGGCTGCTTGATACTGAAGACTGTGATAGAGAACAACAGGCTTCTTCGGCGGACGCCCCACAGGACGAGTCTGCAGATGCTCAACCTTACCGTACAGAACCTGATGACCTTTCAGGCGGATGGCATAGAAGTGCCCCCTTGGCTTCGAGACAGCGATACGTCTTGAGATCAGCGACGGCTGTATGTCAGGATCAACGCAAGGACGGACTGCGTCGTTGGTGTCATCGTCACCAGCTACTTGGGAAATCCGGGGCTATTCGAGCTCAGCGCGGAGTGAGCGGGCGTGCTCGATGAGCTCTTCGGGGGTGGGGTATGTCTGGGGCTCCAGCTCGAAGGTCCACTCGTACGTGTCGACGATGTGACCCGGGTAGAGGATCTGGGCGAAGAAGTCGAAGGGCAGGTAGTCGTGAAGGGGGGCCTCAAGCTCCCGGTGGGTGTTGAGCGTTTCGTAGCCGTCTTTGCTGACCCGGACCCAGTAGTCGCCGTACCAGTTGAACGGGACGGTCACGGGCGATTCGCCGATCTGCTGATCGTTCAGGACGACCATCGCGCCCTGCGGTTCGGTGTTGATGGTCAACTGACGCTCCACGCAACCGACGAGCACGACCCCCGTCACGCATACGGCGGCAAGGACAAGCACGCTTTTGCTCATATCGACAATCCTTTTTCCATAGACTCGTCCTCCCTCGCTGCGGCATTATAGACG
The DNA here is from genome assembly GCA_965603505.1 of uncultured Phycisphaerae bacterium. Lineage (GTDB taxonomy): Bacteria > Planctomycetota > Phycisphaerae > Sedimentisphaerales > Anaerobacaceae > PLanc-01. The sequence goes on from CBFDDG010000634.1 coordinate 1,178, forward strand.
AATCGACGCGGTCGTGAAAGCACCCTGCTCGCTAATCTGCGGGCACGCATCGGCCCTTGGCCCACTGGCGGAGGGCGGCGACCTTTTCCGCCACGGTCGCCGACAACGGCGGGCTGCCTTCTACCGCCGCCACCAGACGCTCGGTATCCAGGTCGGCTTTCTCGGCGTAGGCTTCGTGGAGAGCGGAGATCACGGCCTGCTCGATCTCCGAACCGCTGTAGTTGTGCGAGGCCTTGGCCAGAATGTCCAGGTCGAAGTTCGCCGGGTCGCGGTTGCGCTTTCGCAGATGGATGGCGAAGATTTCCTTTCGGACCTCGGGCGTCGGCAGGTCCACGAAGAAGATTTCGTCGAACCGGCCTTTGCGAAGCAGCTCCGGCGGCAGGGCCTCGATGTCATTGGCCGTCGCGACCACGAACACCGGCCCCAGGTGTTCCTGGAGCCAGGTCAGCAGCGTCCCGAACATTCGCTGCGACAGGCCGCCGTCGGCGCTGCGGCTGGCGGCCGAGGCGAACGCCTTCTCGATCTCGTCGATCCACAGGATCACGGGCGCCATCATCTCCGTCTGGCCCAGGGCCTCCCGCAGGTTCTTCTCGGATTCCCCGATGAAACACGCATAGAGCGTGCTCGGGTCGAGCCGCAGCAGCGGCTGCTGCCACGCCGTGGCGATCGCCTTCGCGCAGAGGCTCTTGCCCGCGCCCTGCACGCCCAGCATCAGGACGCCCTTGGGCGGCACGATGCCGAACGCCTTGGCCTCGGCGCTGAATACGTCCTTTCGCTGTTTCAGCCACTTCTTCAGGTTCCTCATGCCGCCGATCTCGTCGAGGTCCAGCGGGGTTTGGATGTATTCGAGCAGGCCGCCGTGCTGAATCATCCGCCGCTTGTTGGCGATGACGATGTTGATGTCGTCGTCGCTGAATCGTAGATCGGACACCACGGCGTCACTGATGATGCGGACGGCCTGGCGACGTGTCAGCCCGCGCAGGTTGCGGACGATCGTGTCAAGGCCCTTCTGCGTAATGCCGACCTCAATGGGTTTCTTGCGGTGGAGCCGCTGCAGCGTGGCGCGGATGATCTGCTGGAGCTCCTCCTCGTCGGGATAGGACAGCTCGAACGGCCTGGCGTACGCCTTGACCACGTCGGGCACTTTGTCGGCGCTGTCGATCATCACAAGAACGATGCCGGTCTTGTAAGAGCTGTCCACCGTATCGCGCAGGATGCGCAGGGCCTTTCCGCCCTTGAGATGCTCGCCGAGATCGAGCGTGACGCAGATGGAGCCCGGCTTGGCGCGCGACATGCTGATCAGCCCGGCGGCGGCGATATCCGTATCCGGCAGGCACGGGGCGCCGTCGACCATCCCATCCCGGACGCCGTCCGCGACGGACCAGACCCACATATCCCGCTTGAGCTTCGCAGCGGTCTTTCGAATGATCTCCAGCGCGTAGCGCTCCTCGTGCGTGGTAATGCTGATGCAGTAAGAGCCGCCTTCGATGAGTTGCTGAAACCGCTCAAAATCATTCATCCGTCTTCC
>CBFDDG010000635.1:0-2696 GCA_965603505.1 uncultured Phycisphaerae bacterium
TCGATCTCTTCCGAGGAGCTTGGCTCCGCCGATACCGCGGGATCCGCAGGGGTAACGTATGGGCTGGTCCGCTGCGGGAGCCGCTGGCTGGTTCCGGTATCGGAGGTCATGCATCCGGCGGCGACGGTCAAAATGAGAATCGTGGTTGCGGTTGTAACTATCCGTGTCATTCTTGCAGCCTCCTATAAGCTTTGGAATCGCCTTTCTTGCCGGTCCGGCCGACGCACAGGTCATCTCTACCTCCGCCGTTGGGCCTGGTTGCATACGGTCGGCGCGTTCACTGTCGTACAATTAAGCCAAACTTGTTGCCCGCGTCAAGCCCAAAGAACACGAAAAACCGGCGGCAGCTTGCCCAATCTTCGTGATCCACCCAGGCTTTGCGCATTTGCGCCTTGCCCGCCCCTGCACGGCTCATGTACCATCCAGCGGTACGACGGAGCCGGAGCCGCTGCCGGGGCGGGGGCAAAGGCACGCATGGATTCAGTTAAGGGCACTTGCTTATGGCCGGAACGTGGAGTGCGGACGAGCTTCTTGAGCGAGTGCGGGGGTTTCAGGCGGCCTGCGTAGTTGTGGCGGCTGCGGAACTCGATCTGTTCACGGCATTGGAGCCGATGCCGGCGACCGCTGCGGCATTAGCTGGGCGGATCGGAGCGGCCCCGCACGCGACGGCCGTTCTTCTCGATGCCCTTGTCGCCCTCGAACTGCTGACAAAGGAAGAGGATGCCTATACGGTCCCGGCGGGCGTCGCCGAGCTGCTTGCGGCCAACTCGCCGACGAACATCCTGCCGGCGGTCCAGCACCAGGGCAACTGTATGCGGCACTGGGCACAGCTTGCCCGGGTCGTCCGGACGGGCCGGCAAGCCGAGAGGACGCCCAGTATTCGGGGCACGGACGCCGACTGCGAGGCCTTCATTGGGGCAATGAACAGCTTCACGGCCCCCATCGCGCCGCAGGTCGCCCAGAGACTGATGCCCCTGCAATTTCAGCGGATGTTGGACGTCGGCGGGGCGTCAGGCACGTGGACCATCGCCTTTCTTCTGGCCGTACCGGAGGCGACCGCAGTCCTGTTCGACTTGCCCGAGGTCATCGCGTTGGCCAGAGAGCGGCTCGTCCGGGCGGGCGTCGCCGACCGCGTCACCCTCGTGGCGGGCGACTACAACACGGACGAACTACCGGGCGGGGCGGATTTTGCATGGCTCAGCGCCATCGCCCACCAGAACTCCCGGCAGCAGAATCGCGTCCTCTACGGGAAGATTCACTCCGCCCTGGTCCCGGGCGGCACGCTGGTCATCCGGGATATCGTGATGGATGCCTCTCGGACACAGCCGCCGGGCGGCGCACTATTTGCCGTCAATATGCTCGTGAACACCGAGGGCGGAGGCACGTTCACATTCGACGAGTTCGCAGAAGACCTGGAATCGGCCGGATTTACCGATGTCGAGCGGCTCTACCAGGACGATTACATGAATTCTCTCATCCGGGCCACAAAGCTCTGATCTCTCAGCTTTTCTTCTCAATGGTGAATTCGGCGTAGGACGCGACGGTATCGAAACCGAGCTTTCGATAGCACGTAATCGCAGCGGTATTATCGGTCTTAACGTTCAGCCCAAGGTGCTCGACCTTCTCCAGAAGCGATTGGCAGAGCCTCGCCATCACAAGTTTGCCGTATCCCCTGTTCCTGTGGGCCGGATGCGTCACAACGTTGCCGATGGCCGCGACGCGGTATTGCTCTGAGTAGACGTGCACGCCCGCGACGCTGATCAGTCGATTCTCGACCCGCAGGCCGAAGTACTGCCCCGTGTCCAGCATCCGCGCGTCGAACCAGTTCCCCGGATAGCTTTCGCCGTACAAGCGGAGCAGCTCACCCAAGTCCCGCCGGCCCAGCCGTGCAGCGGCGGAGCCATCGATTTGCCTCACGCGGGAACGGTCCCGCAGTGCCATCCGATCGTGTGGTCCGTGCGGCTTGATCCGATGGGTCCGTTTGAACACGGTCTCGACGCCGGGGCTCAGATGAGCATGGAAATGCTCCGGCAGCAGGGGGCAGATGTCCCGCATCAGTTCCCGTACCACCGCCGGTTGCTCGGATAGCCCGACCACCGTCGGCAGCGCCTGCCCCGTATAGACGAGCACGATATCCGTCAGCTCGCCATCCTCCTGCCGGCCGTACCAGGTCGTATACGGCCAGAAGAAATCATCCAAGTCGCCCAGGCTGTAGATGTGAAGCTCGGGATTGCGCCGCAGGAATCTCTCGATCCGCTTTCTGTCGTGCAGTTGCCGCCCACGCATGATCCGCCTTCCGCGTCCCTTACTCGCAGCGGTACGCTGTCCGCTACGCCAACAGCGTCACGATCGACGTAACCGTGTCCATTGCGGCGGAGGCGACATGGATCATCGCCACCGCGTCGGCTAACTGGCTGAGATCGTCGTCGAGTTGTGTCGCCGTCGCACGTAACTTTGGCTCCTTCGCGAGGAACTCGTCGGACAGATTTTGGAGGTCCGCCGTCTCCAGTTTCGTGATAGCCACCGACAACGCTTGGAGTGATCGGGCCCATTCACGCTGCTCCTCGACCGGTAGTGCGTCCAACTCATCTTCATCGATGTTCTTCAGTTGCCGTCTTGCCACCCGGAGATGCCGGAGCGTGGTCTCCAGGTCGACGTTTGCCTCATCGTTGGTCCTGGCCATCTCAGTCCTCCTT
>CBFDDG010000636.1:0-2696 GCA_965603505.1 uncultured Phycisphaerae bacterium
GGGTCTCCTCCCGCGTCTCGCCGGGCAGGCCTAGGACGAAGGTCCCCCAAACGCCGATGTCGTTGGCGTGAAGCAACTCGATGGCCTGGCGGATCTGCTCGAGAGATGCCCCCTTTCTCGCCTCCTTCATCAGCCGCGGGATTGGTGTCTCCACGCCCATGAGCACGGCTGCAAAGTGGGCCTTGCCCATCCACTCGACTACCTCGGGGTGCCTGGCCAGGACGTCTCCCCGCGCCTGACACCAGAAATACACGTCGGTTCTTCGCTCGACGATAGCCTTACATATCTTCTCGACGCGGCGGACGTCCGTCGCGAAACTGTCGTCGGCGAAGTAGATTACCTTGCGCTCCGGGTAGCGCTCCAGGATGTCGTCCACCTCCTGCATGACGCGTGCGACGCTCTTGGCACGCCACTTCCCGCGATGGAAGTTTCGGATCGAGCAGAAAGAGCAGCGGTGCGGGCATCCACGGCTGGTCTCGATGCCTTCAACGCGATAGGCGCCCATGCGATAGCGGGAGCGATCCGGCAGCAGGTCGCGCGCCGGTCGAAGCACGGTGTCCAAGTTCTCGATCAGCGGCCGGTCGGGCTCGTTGCGGATTGTCCCGTTCCGTTGCCACGAGACCCCGGCAATGCCGCGGAAGTCGTCCGCGGCGAGAATCTCGCAGAGGCAGTATTCCCCCTCGCCCCGGATCACGGCGTCGATGTGCCCTGGGCCGAGCATCTCCTCCACTAGGAAGGTCGCCTGCTGCCCGCCCGCCAGGATCCGAATGTCTCGTCGCCGACTCTTGATCGCCTCAGCCAGACCCAGAGCGTACTTGGTGTGGGGGGCGCTGTTGATACTCAGTCCGATCATGTCCGGGCTGTCGGCCAGGAGCTGCTCGGCGTGGGCTTCCACGTCGTGCCCTTTGCCCCGCATGTCAGCAAGTGCCACGTCGGCATAGGCGCGAGCGTGAGCGGCCAGCGTCTCAATCCCAAGCGGCGAACTCGAGAAGTACTCATCGTAGCCCACGTGTAGGCCGGTGGGCATGACCAGAAGCAGTCGCATGTATGTTCAATCTTTCAAAGAGTACGAGCTTTCCATCATAGACCGTTGCCGGGTGGTCCCATCCGTCTATGATGATCGAATGCGCAGGCGATCACAGTGGTCAAGTCGTGCTTTCCTGGAACATTCCGCAAGCGCAGGCGAATACCAGTCAGTTCGCCTGGCTTGAGCAACTCGTCGCCACGAGCGCAACGGGGTAGTTCGGTATCAAATCGCTCCGCAGTAAGGCGAAGAACACCTTCGGTTTGGCAAGTGCCCACCGAGGATCCTTCAGAAGCATCATACAGCCCGCGAGGAAGTCGGTCCAGCCGATATTGGGCGTAGAATGGGCCAAGGACGGCCCGGCGGGCCCTCCAGTGCACGATCTACTTCCGGGGCGAGGCGTGGCGGATGAACATCTTCACCAACCCTTCCGTCACGCGCAACCGCCGGATGATCTGGTGCCAGGGATACGAATACCGCGATGACGTGGCCCGGCTAGGGACCCTAGTCTCCTGCTGAATCCTTCGCGGGGGCCAATGAAATAACTTCGATCTCGACCCGGTTGCTTATGGCCCGGACGGGCGGAGCGGCGTCCTTCCCCGCCGGACGGCAGATGAAGGCGACCCTGACCGTGTGTTTGCCGGGCGAGAGCGTCAGACGCTTGCTATCCTTCTTGCTCTTCCAGGGCGTAAACAGCGAGATGTGAATGTCCTTGTACTCCCGCCCTGGCGGAAGCGGCGAGCTCTTTACACCGATGTCACCTCCCCAGCGGTACCATTGCCCGTCCACCTCGAGCTCGCAAGGCTCCTTGGCGCGGTAGACGGAAAGCTCGCGCGTCCCTCGATTGCGAACATCGGCGGAGAACGTCGGGAACTCGCCAGGGGTCCGTACACGGAAATCCGGCCGAAGCCGGACCGCGACGCCATCAACGGGCGCGCCCCAGGCAACGGCGCCCTCGCCAAGCTGAGTGGCGGGCAGACCCTTCGGCAAGGGCAGGACGGCCTGTGCCACATCCTCCTTTCCGAACATGTGGACTACCGGATCGGCCTGTGTCGCCACACGGGCGTAGAAGACCACATGCTTGACAACCTTGCCGTCGCGGACGAAGTTGCCTTTCCACAATGCGAGGTATCGGGCGTTCGTCAGCTTGTCCGGGCGTGCGAGGTGAGTGCATCTCAAGGTTGCGCCTTTTGGCCAGGATGTCTTGTCGTACATCCTGCCCTGCCCCCCTCCTGGCGGACTGGCGTAGATGTCTCCGACGCTGATATGGAGATTGTCCCCCTTCCGAAGAACGTCGAGAATGAAATCCTTGGTCGCTACCTTGGCCCCGCCTTCGTAGGCACCGATGGGCTTGCCCTTGCTGTCGCTGGCCACCCACCCGTAGATCATCCGGGCCGGCTTGTCCCGCCTGATCCGCCATTGATAGCGTCCCGCTTTCGCATCTGCCGAGATCAGCTGGACTGATGCCGATACGCTCGGCCCCGGCTGCGTGGCGGGCGGGGTGGGGGGCTTCTTGGTCTTTGGCCGTTGCAGTATCTTGTAGCGGATCTTGATATGGCGAGGCCGGATGTCGTTGCGCACCGCCAGGATTTGCAGGACGCCGATCCCGCCTTCGCGCGTCTTGAAAACGTAGGTCCTGGGCAGATTGCCCAAGGCACTCATGACCGCAGGC
>CBFDDG010000637.1:0-2691 GCA_965603505.1 uncultured Phycisphaerae bacterium
ATCTGAAGGTTGACGCATGGGAGTTTGCCGGTTGAATTCTTCATATCTCTACGATACAATCAAGCTTTGCGGGCTTGACGGCCCGCGCCTGCTGCCTCTGCGTGTATGCGGCAGTGAGGGCCAAGGACAACGAGGATTGGAGAACGAAGCAACCGGTCATGGATAAGCGGCTGCGAAACGCCTTGAAGCAACTGACGGCTCCGGATGCCGATTTGCGTCGCCGGGCGATGGAGCCTTTTGTGAGGGCGACCTTTGCCATCTTCATCAGGCATCTGCATCGCTACCTCGGAAACGAAGTGGAATGTGAGGACGTGCTCGAAGATGTGTACGCGGATATCTGGGAAAACCCGGACCACTTGCGCGATGTCGAGAATGAGAAGCAGCTCCTCAGACAGGTATACCTCTACTACATGCGCAAGCGACTCCGCGAGGTGTATCGAAGGATGAATCGAAACCTGTACTTATCGCAGAGTGATTTGCAGAACCTCGTGGCGCCGGACCTGGGCCTGTGCGAGCTGACCTCGCAGGCGGAGCTCAAGCAGCTCCTGCACAAGATGCTCGGCAAGCTCAAGGCCCGCGAGCGCAAGGCCATCGAGCTCTGGATGGAGGGGATGTCCAACCGGGCGATCGCCAGTCAGCTCGGAACGACGGTCGGGGCCGTCAAGATGCTCGAGTTTCGAACCATCCTGAAGCTGAGACAGATGTTGAAGGACTACAGTCGGGAATATGGCGAGGAGGACTAACAGTCTTCTCGATTTTGGAGCGGTTTTCAGATGTCAAACACGAACAGGGAAATTCAGGAATTGTTGGCCGACTACGCCGGTGCGTTGCGCGACGGATGCCTGCCCTCGTTTTTGAAGTCGCTGACCCGCGAGGAAGCGAGGCGCGTGCACGAGTCCCGGGACTTCTGGGAGGCGACGGAAGTCGTGCGATTGATGAACAGTGCAGGGTTCGGCGACCGAGTGGTGACGCCGGACGTGGGCCTTTTTATCTCTCGCGTTGACGCGGGCATCGCGTCCCGGCTCAAGAAGGCCGGCGCGTCAACGCGAAGCCGCACCCGCACCCGCAATCGCCTGAACCTGCAATGAAATGATGCGGGGATTGACGTAGTGATATGATTCTGGATTCGTACCAATGTTCCTCGTGCTATTTCGAAGATAAGGAGCCGAGCTCACGGATCGACCCATCCACGATATCTCCGCCGCAGCCGAGGGTGAGCTTCAGTGACGTGCTCGTCGTGTTCGTTTGTGTGGAACGCTACGACGGCCGGGAGGAACTCGAGCAGGCTGCGGATGAGTTCGGCGCGCTGGCCGGTCTTCTGGGCAAACGGCCCGTTGTCCTGTGCCCGAACGTGCACCTGTCGATCGACAAGGCCCCGGAGAAGCAGGCGGCCTTTCTGGTCGGCGAGCTCGAAAGGATTCTCAAGGAGCGTGGCTTTGAGATTCACCGCCTGTCTTTCGGATATCACAAGAAATACGGCCTGGAGTGCAACGGTAACGTGGGCAGCGTGGTCGGGCGGAGGTTCTATGGCTCGGAGCATAAGCAGTTCCTTCGGCTGATGACGCGCCTGGGCGTCTGCCCCCCGGAATCGCTGCCGAGTGACATGCCCGTCTGGGCGCAGATCCTGGTGGAGCGCCAGTTGAAGGTGCTCGGCAACCGGCGTGAGACGTACAATGCGGCCAAGAGAATGCTCGAGGACCAGCTCGATGCGACCGGCCATGGCGAGCTGTGGACCTGCATGTTGTTCGAAGGCGAGCGCGTTCCCATGGATGATTATCTGAGCCAGCTCTATACGATCATCGAGAACTATCCCGACGTCCGGGTGCATCGTGCGATGAACCTCAGCGTCCTGGGGTTCTCCAACGCGGCCCGGCATCTGTTCCGAAAGTATCCCGCGGCCATCGCGTCGGGCCGGCTCCGCATCTACCACAGTCAGGTCTCGGACATCGAATTCCTCTTGTCCCGCAGCGCGGTGCTGCTGGCGTTTCCGCAGATCCCGCACAAGGCCGGGTCGCACGCCGGCGAGATCTCCTTCGGCATCTACTGCAAGGACCAGGACTTCGCAAAGAATCTCATTCAGTGGTACCGTACGTTTCTGGTCGATGCGCGCTTCGGGTGGATTCGGAACGAGTCCGACCTGGACGCCACGATCAGTGAACTGGAAGAGGAGATGTTTCAGGAAGGGCGCCAATAGACTGCTGCAACTCGGTTCGAGTCCTGCTTGATTGCGCCGGGCGGGGAGGTGGCAGACGGATTAGGGAACGGCACTGTGCACGCGGTACTGTCGGTGGCACTCGTTGTGGGCTACGTGGTGGTTCTCACGTTAGTGGCGGTACGCGCCCGCGCGGCCCGCGAGTACGCCGAGTTTTCGCTGGCCCGCCGTGCGCTGCCGCTGGCCCTGATCTTCGGCAGCCTCTGTGCCACGTACGTCGGTCCCGCCTTCTCCATGGCTTTCGTGGGCAAAGGGTTCGAGAGCGGTTTCCTCTTCCTGGGTATCGGTCTGGCCTACGCGGCTCAGAACATCCTCGTCGGCGTGCTCATCGCGCCTCGCCTGCGGGCACTCGATGAGTGCCATACCCTCGGCGACGCCATCGGGCAGCGCTACAACAGGCAGTGCCAGATCATTGCGGGAATCATCTCCGTGGCGCTCTGCGCGGGCTTGGCAACGCTCATGGCGTACGCGGGTGGCTT
>CBFDDG010000638.1:0-2691 GCA_965603505.1 uncultured Phycisphaerae bacterium
ATGCCGGGCGATCTGGACCCCAACGTCACGAGGCAGGGACGGGAGTACATGGACCCGAAGTTCGGTGAGTCGGACGGCCCCGTCGTCTACCTGAGCCGCCCTTCCCGGCTGATCCGGATCACCCGGTGCCGGAACGTTCTCCTGCGGGACGTGACCTTGCGGAACTCGCCGACCTGGACACTGCATTTCGACGATTGCGAGAACGTGAACGTCACGGGCATCAGCCTCCACAACAATCTGCTCGTGCCGAACAGCGACGGGATCCACTGTACGACCTGCCGGCGCGTGCGGATCTCGGATTGTGACATCAGTTGCGGCGACGACGCCATCGCCATCACGACCCTGGGCAGCCGTCCGAAAGGAGCGTGCGAGGACATCACCGTGACCAACTGCACCCTGCAGTCCCGCTCGGCGGGCGTACGACTCGGCTATGGCGACGGGTCCATCCGGAACTGCACCTTCCAGAATCTGACCATTCGGGAAAGCAACCGCGGCCTCGGCGTCTTCGTGCGCGACGAAGGCTCGGTTGAGAACGTTCTTTTCTCGAACATTGTGATTCGAACCCGACTGCACACAGGCCACTGGTGGGGCAATGCCGAACCCATCCATCTGTCGGTGATTCCCCAGCGCCGCGAGGGCCGCACCGGCAAGATCAGGAACGTAACCTTTGAGAATATCATCGCCGAAAGCGAAAGCGGGATCGTTGTCTATGGGCACGAACCGGGTGACATTTCCGAACTATTCTTCGATAACGTGCGATTGCAAATCCGCGAGAGCAAACTGAACGCCTCCTATGGCGGAAATTTCGACCTGCGTCCCACTTATGACAATCGTTTCGCCATCTTTCGACACGACATCCCGGCGTTGTTCTGCCGAAACGTGAAGGACTGCGTCATCAGCCGGTTTGACGTCACCTGGGGCGCAGGCGAGGCCGCCATGCCGGAGTTCTTTGGCCACGCCATTTCCTGCGAGCAGTTCGAGGGTTTGGTGATCGACGGCTTCCACGGACGGCAGGCGCGCCTGAACGACCGGAAGGCCGCGATTGCATTGAAGGCTGGCGGCGATGTCATCATCCGAAACTGCGTCGCTGCCAAGGGCGCCGGCACGTTCCTGTCGCACGAAGGCCTGAACGGCGGCATGTTTGTGAACAATGACTTGCACCGGGCCGGGGTCGCCTTCGTGCCGGTCGAGAGCAATCTCACGCGGAGCGGAAACCGCATGCCGCGGGCGCGATAGAGCGCCCCGAGTCCAAGGTCTGGCCGCACAAGGGCAAATTCACGATGGCGTAGTCGCAGCACGTGCCTCTTCGAGCTTGACGCGTGACCGCGCAATGGGTAGGTTTGGAGGTGATGAGTGAATCACGATACAGCGGAATGAGAATAGAAAAGGTCGGTGCGGCCTTCCTACTGCTGGTGACGGTGGCCGCCATGGGTTTTGAGACGCCGAATGAGAGCGAGAGGCTCCGGGCGATTGGGTCCGTCGAGAACCTGCCGCAGGTGGTGAAGAGAGCGTTGGAGCCGGGGGACGCTTTTGCGCCGATGCCGGTGCCCGGGCCGCACGATTGGCTTGCCGCGCATCCGGAGCCGGGCCAGAGCTTCGAGCAGTTTGTGCGATCGCGGCCGAATCGGCCAGACCGGCAGAGGAACATCATCTACCTGCAACCACTCGGCGACTTCCCGTCGGATGAGGCCCCGCCCAAGGACCTGTTGCAGGAGTACGCCGCTGCGTATTTCGCGATGGAGGTCCGGCTCCTGCCACGGCTGAGCCTGAGCGGGCAGCGGATCACGGAGCGCCGCAACCCGACGACGCACAATCGTCAGCTTCTGACAACGGACATCCTGGCCGTCCTCAAGAAGAGGATTCCCGGTGACGCCTTCTGCCTGCTGGGGATTACCATGCACGACCTCTACCCGGAGCCGTCGTGGAACTTCGTTTTCGGACAGGCGAGTTTGCGCGAACGGGTCGGCGTATACAGTTTCGCCCGCTACGATCCAGCCGTCTACGGACAGCCGCGAGGCAAGGACCGTAAGAAAATCCTGTTGCGGCGAAGCTGCAAGGTGCTGGCCCACGAAACGGGCCACATGTTCGGCTTGCTGCACTGCGTTTACTACCGTTGCGCGCTCAACGGCTCGAACCATCTGGCCGAGAGTGACGCCCGCCCGATGCACGCCTGCCCCGTCGATCTGCGCAAGCTGCATCACAGCATCGGCTTCGACGTCGCCCGGCGGTATGCGAAGCTGTGGCGCTTCTATCGGAAGGTCGGCTTCGAGGACGAAGCGGAGTGGACGAAGGAGAGGCTCGAATGGATCGTCGGTGAGAGCAAGGCGAAACGGATGATCGAAGACCCTGGTGAGGGGGCCTGAGGCACGGCGGGCCGACGAGACGTGCGGCCTGCGATTGGTGAGGATGTTCCGTCATGACAAATGTGATTACCATCCCCGCGTTCGGCGACAACTTCATCTATCTGCATCCCTGCGGCGGCGGTTGTGCATTCGCCGTCGATCCGGGCGACGCCCCGCTCGTCCTGCGCGAGCTCCAGCGCCACAATCTCTCCCTGGCGGCCGTTTTAGCCACGCACGACCACTGGGACCATGTCGGCGGAGCGGCGGACCTCCAGTCGAAAACGGGCTGCCAGGTCATTGGAGTGGGCCGCAGACTGATCCCGGCGTCCGACCGCACCGTGACGGATGA
>CBFDDG010000639.1:0-2690 GCA_965603505.1 uncultured Phycisphaerae bacterium
GAAGAGCCGGTTGGCCTTGTTCAGGAGTCGAGGGTTTACGGTTGCTTGAATAGTCCTCATGGATCACCTCCAGTGATGGTTGAGCGACGCGTCTTGATCGAAGCGCGTCGCGGTTTCAGGGTACGCGCGCAGTCCGCCCAGGTTCGTTTGATTACAGGGTGATTGCGCGCAATGGGTGGGAAGGGACGTGCGTTGCGGAACTTCAGTTGCGATCGGGCTTGACCGGCCCGCTCAGGTGGCGGCCCCAGCCGTCGTAGCCGCTGCCGTCGACGTAGAAGAAGAAATCCGCCTCGTTGACCTGCAGCACGTGCAGGCCGTCGGGTTTCGGGTCCGGATAGAACTCGGCGGAGACGCCGGCGTGCGCCTGCAGGTCCTCGACGAATCTTTGCCAATCATCGACTGTCATTGGGTTCTCCTTCTCAATGGTGGTTTGAATTGGTCGGCAGCTGGTGCTGGGCCGATCCGTTGGGGATCAGTTCTTCTTTGCCGGTCCAGCCGCCATCGGTGATGGTCGCCATCCGGCCGATCGAACGGATCGTCACTTCACGGGGCGCCAGGCAGAACAGCCCGACGCCGGCCGGCTCTTCAGTCTGTTCGAGAGCATCCTTCCAGCCTGAGCCGCCGAGATCCAGGAGCCGGGCGAAGTCATCGATGCTCTTGCCGTTGTCCCGCACGGTGACGAGGCCATCGTTGTTGGTGATGACCACATTGGTTGCGCTCGCTCGCCGGGCGTTTTGCAGGACCTCTATGATCCTGCCTTCCAACATTCCGGTGAACAACCGGCTTGCCTTGGACAGCAGTCTTGGGTTAACCATTGCCTGAATCGCCTTCATGTTCATAACCTCCACATGGATGTTCGTGCGACACCATGCCGTTCTCAGCATGGGGCCGCGGGTCTTGAGCAACGGGTGCGCACACGCGCACCGTTTCCAGCGTTGCCCATCAGTTGTGCGATAGAAGGAGAGGTTGTTCGCACCGCCAGGGCTGAGTGCCTGCGGTCGCAGCTGTGCGAGAGCCTGAGAGCGGTGCCAGTGGCTACGCGTTGGCCTCGCGGGTCCTCGGCACGACGTAGGACGTTGTCGTCGAGAAGTGTCTTTGTGGAATGGAACGGAGAATCAGCTACTTCAAATTCGGGCTGGCTTGCCGCCAATCCCAATTTCTCGTCGAGGATCAATGCTGTGATGGCTCCTGGCCGGCTGGCCGGGCACTGTCACGTGGAAGATCCTCGGGCGAGGTCCCGAAGGACGCTTCGCCTATGGCACTTTGTGTGCGTTGTTGTGAGGATTGGGCAGTGGTAATGCGCTGGGGTTTATAAATGCATCGCTTCGGATAGGTGCCCGGACGTGCTGCCGTCTACGATGCGGAGATGCGACGGCGCATCGCCACGAACATCGTATACGCGCCGCCGGCACCGGAGTTCTTTCCTGTTCTCCCGGGAACTTCGATCAAGAAACCCTGTTCTTGATCCGCACGTTGCTGACGTTCATGGATTCGAGCAATGCCTGCGCACAGGCCGGGTTCTTGAGAATCAGTCGCGTGGGAACCGCGGGACACGGCAACGCATTTGCAGCGCGGTACCTCTCGGCAGGCTCGTCCACGCTCGTGGCCAACCTCCACGTCAACGCGAGGTCGGTGACGAGCCCGATCAGAATCAAAACCTGGAGTATCCCAAGTACAATCCACTTCTTGTTCTCGCTCTTCGCTATCATCTCCGATCACCTCAGGGCACGTAGGGCTTGCGTCTCTGCCTGACTCATCGGCAGGGCCAGAGGACGTTGCCTGTACGGCTGTGGCGACGGCACGAGCGCAGCCGTCGGATCGCGCGGACCGACGTGCACATACTGATATGGCCATGGCCCACTACCGGAGGGGTAAGTGTCAAAGGTCGGCTCTGGCCATGGAGCGCGCGGCATTGGTACGCGGATCATCGGCAGGGGCGGGACGATTCTGGCCCGGAATTCGGCCGCAGTGCTTGGCGACCAGCCACCGTGGAAGCCAGCCGCAGTCGGAACCCAGGCCGGCCTCGGAACGAAACCCCGGCTCGGCGCCAGCACGGGCTGGAACGTTCCGGGACCGAGCGAGTAATGCGCGTACACTCCTTGCTCCGTGCTCGTTCGAGGCAGGGGCTCCGGATAGGACCCTGATTCCGCGTGCTCCGCGCCGGCCATGATTGACGCGATGACGGCCAGGAGTATCATCCGGGCCATTCCGCTGTTTTGTTTCATCTTGTATCACCTCGTGAATGCGATCGTGCGATTCTGTCCCTGCGGATCGGTAGCGTCCCGCTGCGCGGCCGCCAACTGCAGGAGGAATTCGTCCTTCTCTTTGGCACCCGCGTCAGGACGCTTGACCTGGGCGATCTTGTCGGCCAGTGCCCGAAGGCCGCGCTCAAACCGCCCGGATAGCACCCAGCCCTCTCGGTAACCCCACTCGGCGCTGAAGCGCGAGACGTGATCGATCAGGCCCATCCGCCGCATCTTGGCACGGACGCGTTCCAGGGTGCGCCGCGAGACGCCGTGCTTCTCGGCTGGAGCCGCCAAGTTAGGCACCATGCAGTCGTGTGCCCATTTCAGCGAAATCCAGACTACCAGGAACGCGTGCTGCTGATTTCGGTTACCGGGAAAGAGCAGTTCGGCTGGCCTGCTCCCCAAGATCTGATCCAGCCGTTATGAGAGTCTTTGGCCCGGCAG
>CBFDDG010000640.1:0-2685 GCA_965603505.1 uncultured Phycisphaerae bacterium
CGGGCCGCCTTCCCTCGGGTCGAACCATCGGATCCGGAAGGTCTCCGTCGTGTTGCCGAGGTCCAGATCGGTCGTTCCTTCCGATGGCAGGTACACCGCATACAACTGCCCGGGCCGTGCGAAGCAATAAACACCCTCCGCCGAGGTCAGCTCATCGTGACGTTCCATCCTCGTAAACGGCAGATTGCGGAAAAACTCCAGGGCATAGCGCGTCATGTCCCACATGTGGTCCCGGCTGTGCCAGCTCTCGCAGTTCAGGTCGTTGTGGGAAAACTTGTAGCCGAAGTACCATTCGACGCCCGCACCGCCGGCCATCAGGTTGGCCCACAGGTGCTTGGTCCGCACCTCATCGTGCCAGTAGTCGTCTTTATCGGGCTTAACGCCGGTATGGGCGGGGCCGATCTCGTCAAGGCAGACGAACCACGGCCGCCCGGCCTTGGCGGAGCGGTCGAGCCATT
This sequence comes from uncultured Phycisphaerae bacterium, assembly GCA_965603505.1. Taxonomy (GTDB): domain Bacteria; phylum Planctomycetota; class Phycisphaerae; order Sedimentisphaerales; family Anaerobacaceae; genus PLanc-01. The sequence goes on from CBFDDG010000640.1 coordinate 459, forward strand.
TGACTGTCTGTGCGTGCGTATCGTTCGTCTGCAGCGAGGGGCCCTCGAAATATTCGTATCCGAGCAGCGGCTCGTAGACCTTGTCGTATTGGCCGGGGAACGTATGGCAGACGATCGGATGGTCGTAGGGGTCCACGTCGTGAATGTACTTGCTGAAAGCTTTGCGCTGCTCCGTTGTGTTCGTGTTCTCCTCGCCGAGATTCCAGACGAGGGCGGGGTGATGGGCAAACCGGGCGATCAGCTCGCGGTAGTAGAGCTTCCGCTGGCGGCCCAGCTCGCCGCCGTCGAGACCCTGGTCGTTTTCCTGTTCCTGCGTGATGACGTGGAGCATCAGGCCAAGCCGGTCCATGTGTGAGAAGACGATCTCCCACTGGGCCAGCTTGCTGCAGTCGAAGCGGAACCGCTCGCGGGGATCGGTCCACATCCAGACGTCCTTTCCGTCGCCGCCGTCGAGATTGTAGGTGATGAAGTACACGCTGTTCATGCCCTTGGAGGCGAGGTAGTTCAGGGCGCCGATCATGCCCTTGCCCTTGCCGTCCTTCCAGATTGGGTCACCGGGCCGCCAATCTTCAATGTGCGGCTCGTAGCGATGAATGAACTCGCCGCCGGCCGCTTCGCCCTCGCGGGTCAGCTCGGCCGTGTCGTAGGTCCCGTCGAAGTCGGCATAGGCCAGGAAGTTCTCCGGACTGTCGGCCCCGCCCTTGAGGAAGCAGGTCCCCGTGTGGGCGAAACGCAGGTATCGCTGGCCGATGTATTGCAGCAGGCCCTGGGCGCGGAAGTCCCGACCCATCTTGTCCGTCGGCTTGATCTTGAGGGTCCCAACAACCCCATCGAAGGCGACCGGTTCTCCGGCGGCACCGGTGTCGATGGCGATATCCGTCCCGGTGCGGAAGGAAGCGGTGTATGTCCATGTCCCCGGCTCGGGCGGCAGGAAGTGGACCCGCCACCGGCTGCCGCCGGTCGCGCTGGTCTCGGCGGCATTGCCATCCGCCGCGTAGTAGCCCGGCACGACGTACTGCTTGTTGCCCTTCGTGAACGTGACGTTCAGCCGGTAATCGAGGAAGGGATTCGGCTCGGCCGTCTCACTCGATTCCGGCCCGTAGAAGGTCAACGTGACATCATGCCACTGCTTCAACTCGCCGGAAACCACGGTCGGGTTGATGCTGCGGACCTTCGTCGCACAGCCGGCTGCCAGAGCCAGCAGGGTGACGAGCGATAACGTCAATCGATACGACTTCATCTCCAAGCTCCTTAGTCAATGCTCATGCAAATCCAGCCGCTTAAGAAGAGGTATCTGCCAAAGCCCTTCTCAGGCTCCGAAAGAGGTCTCCCGAATTTGCAGCGGTCCGGTAGAATCGTTCGAACCAGTTGCCGAAGGGATGGTCGCTGACCAGATACGTCCAGGTCGAGGAAGGCCCTTTGAGCCCTTCTTTCTCCATGTCGATCCCGTCGGTCGTAATCTCTGCGGAAAGGAATGTCTCCACCACACCGTCGTCAATCCTATCCAGCAGGTGACGGAAGGTCCTTCCAACCGTCACGTGGTACTCGTCCAACGGCCTGCGCCCGCCGGGAGTAATCAAGTGAATCCCTTCACGAACGTGAGCCACGTGGTCGAGATGTTCCGCCCAGCACCGGTCGATATGGAACAAAGTAATCTGCCTTTCGACCCGGGCGAGGACTTCTGGTCCAGCCTCTGACAGCAGTTGCCGGTAGCGATCCGAAGCCCGTTCCTGCAACAGGGAACCGGATGCCTTGCCGGTCAGCAGGTCCTGTCGTCGGGCGTGCACGATCCTGCGCTGCTGCTCGACGACGTACGAATACTGCCAGAGCGTTCTGCGAATCTCCAGATTCTGACCTTCCATGACGCGCTGCACGTGGGCAATCTCACGACTGACGGCAGGATCGTCGATGGGGCCATCCTGCGAGCCCCAATCATATTCGTCGGCAGCGAATTCGTCAACGGCGAAGCGCTGGAACAGGTCGTCCTCGAGGCTGATGAAGAAACGCGACGACCCGGGATCACCCTGGCGTGCGGCCCGGCCGCGCAACTGGTCGTCGATGCGACGGCTCTCGTGCCGATTCGTTCCGATCACGTACAGGCCGCCCAGACCGGCGACTTCGTCGTGGAATCGCTCCGCCTTGCCTCCCAGTCGAATGTCCGTCCCGCGTCCGGCCATGTTCGTGGAAATCGTCACGGCGCGGGGCGCTCCGGCCTCGGCGACGATCT
>CBFDDG010000641.1:0-2677 GCA_965603505.1 uncultured Phycisphaerae bacterium
TTTGCAGCTCGATGAAGAACCGCTCGGGCCCGAAGATCTTCAGATAACTCTCGGCGGCTTGTCGTGCCGCCTTCTTGTCCCCGCCCGCGACGGCCGCCGTGACTTCGCCTTTGAGGCAGGCGCTGGTGCAGATCAGCCCCTCATGATATTCCGCAAGAATCTCCTTATCGATGCGCGGGCGATAGTAGAAGCCGTCGACAAAACCGGCGCTGGCTAACTTCAGCAGGTTTCGATAGCCGGCCTGATTTTCCGCCAGGAGAATCAGATGATACGCGGCATCGGAGATCGATGTCTTCGTCCGATCGAACCGACTGCCGGGCGCAATGTAGGCCTCGATGCCGATGATCGGCTTGACCCCGGCGGCCAACCCTTTCGTATAGAACTCGACCACGCCGAACATATTGCCGTGGTCCGTCACGGCTACCGAATCCATCCCCAGCTTCTTGCATCGCTCGAAGAGCCTCCCAAACGGAATGGCCCCATCGAGCAACGAGTACTGACTGTGCAGATGGAGGTGCGTAAATCCCTTACTGGCCATAGCTTACGAATCCTATCATGAGCCCCTCTTTGTGTTCATGATAGATCGCGGGCGAATCGCTGTCAAGCGCCTTGTGCGTAGAGATCGTAGAGTTCGCGGAGACAGTCGCGGAGGTTGCCGTGGTGGCGTTTGTAGAGCGTGTCGAGAAGGTCCGTTGAGATCCCGGGGCCCTGCGGGGCCAGCGCGGTAACAATCTCCACGAGCAGTGCGGGGGTGGCTGCGCACTTGATCAGCGTCGGTAACAGGCCGAGCTTGTGCGAGGTGATGACGACACCAGAGGCATGAGTGATGGTATGCCGCTTGAGCAGGGACCAGCATGCGCGACTGATCAGGTCGGCCCCGTCGAGCAGCAGGATCTCATCGCGGTTCAGCTCGGAGAGAAGTCGCCGGCAAGCCGGGCCGTCGAGGGGCGAGGTGTCGTTGACGAAGACCATTCTCGTCTGGAGCCCCTTGCGCTGAAGGATGGGCTGTAGGTCTTCGAGGAGCGTCGTCTTGCCGGAGCCGTCGGGGCCAACAATCGCGGCCCGGTAGTTCAACTCACGCAGGCGAAGGAGAATCTCGTCAAAGGTAACGTCGAGAGGGCGGTATCGAATGGTGTGAACACGGTCAACCGAGAAAGGGTTGTCCCGCGCTCTCATTTGCGTCCACCCAGAATACTCTCCAGCGGGTTCCGTGCAGAAACGACCTCGCCCAGGACGATCTCCCGGCCCGTAGGCGAGACGGTGATCTCCCGGCGCACCGTCTCAGAACCGGGATGGCAGGTCAGCTCGACGGCCCAGATGAGCGAGATGAGCTTGCCGGAGAAGCTGTATGGCCCGTCAGGCAGGGCAAACGAGAAATCCTTCGAGCCATGGGTGCCGCAATTCTCGAACTTCGCGGTCCCCACAACGCCGACGTCGCGCGTGCCCTTGCCGGAAGTGTACCAGAACAACGACAGCTCGAGATAGCGAGGATTGGCCTCCAGGGCCCACTCGAGCCTGCCTCGCACCGTCTCACGGGGGGCAAACGTGGTCCTGTCTTCATACAGAACAATGTTGAGCTTATCCATGGTTCAGTTCCATTAGCCAACCGTCGGCGTGACGGTTATCTTAAACGATTCCTTCACGTCCGGCCAGCGACGGATGTCGCCGTGAATGTCGAGGTTCCAGAGGACCTTGTTGTTCTCGGCCTCGAACGAATGCATCGTATCCTGCGGCACGATGAAACCGACTCGGCCCGACGCGATCTCACTCGCCTCGGAAGTCTTATAGAGCTCCATCTCGTAGAATGTGTTCCGGTCCGTGCAGGTGTTGGTTCCCCGGCGATACGTAGCCTCCTCGGTGCCGCGTAGTGTCACTGTGAATTCGCCGATGCGACTCGTCTGCCCGGAGAAGCTCCAGCGCAGTTCGGTGGCCCCGCCAAGCGGGATCGCGCCCGCGCTCAATTCAAGCGTCGGACGCGGGTTGAACATCGCCAGGAGCTGGTAGACCGCAAATGCGATCAGCCCGATGCCGACCGCCACGAAAGGCAGCATGAACAGTGCCAGGAACCAGCTCACATCACCGTGCCTGAAATCGTTCACGATGCCGAAGAGGAATACGGAGAGGATGCCGTTCCAGAGTACGGCGAAGATTATGATCCCGACGAACTTCATGCGCGCCGAGAATTTCGGTTCGAGAACGACTCGCCCGGTATCCGCGGCTCGCAAGACGGTCAGGTCGTCCGACACCCCGCGCGACGGCGCGCCGCTCCACGGTTCCGCCGTCGCCGCACTCGCGGTCTTCTTGCCGCGCAGCGTGTGGTATGCGCCGATAACGCCGACCAGGAGAAACGGCAGAGGAAAGAGAACGAGCAGCAGTTTCGCCTGAAACCCGCGCTTGAGGACGGCGTCCGATGGGTCGTCCGGATTCACGTAGCAGATGGGATTCGGGGCAACCTCGTACGCCGCGACGAGGCGGGCCTTGCCCCGATAGCCGCTGGAGGAGCCGCCGACGAAGTCGTACCGGTCGCACTTGTACGTCTGCCCATCGAACTGATATTGATAGAGGATATAGACGCTATAGGTGGTGCCCTCGTCGCTGTCGTGACTGCGGACCTCCGCGCGAACCACCCGGCACGGCGTCTCGACCCACGATTCGGCATCAATCGTCTTGGCAATCG
>CBFDDG010000642.1:0-2674 GCA_965603505.1 uncultured Phycisphaerae bacterium
CTGCGCGGTCGCCTCGAGCAGCGCCTCAGCGTACTGTCGGCCTTCCAGAGCGTCAAGGACTTGGCGAACTGCATTGCTTACTCTTCCGTCTCGATTGCTTTGAGACGTTGCATAGTGCTGAAGTAACCGGGGGACAGCCTTCACGCCTTCGGCCACCAGCATGTATTGCGCCCGGATGCGTTCATCAGGCAGTTCGTGCCCCAAGAGGGCAATGGCTGCTTCAATCGTCCGTGGCGCAACCATGAGCCTCATGGGCTCCGCTTTGCCAATCCAGTCCACCAACCGTTTGTCGCTATTCCCTTGTTCTCTCATAAGATATCCCGTTCGTTCAGGGGACGAGACATCCAATGTCGCTTTTCGGCTCTCTATCTCGCCAGATCCCCTCTCTGCAACAGCTAGTTCAACTGCTGAACGCATGGCTATATCCCGGTCCCAGGCGACTAGACTCACCTGCCGCAAAAGCCCTAATCCTTCTTGATGATGCCCTAACTTCCGCAGAAGCCTGCCCAGTTGAAGCTTCGCCCACATCGACGGCGTGCCTGAGCTGGGGTAAGCCTCCAGAAATACCAAGGCCAAGGCCGCTCCGTACCGAGCGCCAAACAAGCGCGCGGCTTGAGAAATCGGACGACAGTCTCCTTCCGCAATCAGTGGTACTGCCGAGAGAGTATCTTGGAAGACGCTATCATCCTCAACAAAGGAACATGTTGTTGTGCCGACTTGCGCCCCCCAGGCTCTGTCTACAAGCGCTCGGAACAACACCAAGGCCTCAGAGCCTGTGAAAGAATTGATTTTCTTGCCGGGCACTTACGGCGGCGGATTATCGCCGCGCCATCGGTCAGATTGACCGATTGGCCGGTCGCGGGGAACGGGGTCGCCGATAGATTCGGATGATCGTATGCGATGCGCCGGTTTTTCGGTTTCCTCCGGCGCTATTGACGGATTTCGCCTCCGTTTTCTCTCTATGCGACCGCCAGGGCCGCCTCTCGACGGAGCGTCGCCGCACGCATCAGGTTGTGCGCCAAGGCATACAGCAACACCACCGCCCTTGTCTTCTTCAATCCGCGCACCAGAAATTGTCGCAACCCCCGATTCCGGGCTATCGCGTTGACGCACTCGGCCGTCGAGGCGCGCTCCTTATAGATGGCCTTGGCCTCGTCGGTTCCCATCCTGCGCCGCCATGCGGCGATCGTCTCGCTGTCGCCCGGCCGAGGGAGGTGCGCGTCGCGCTCGTCCTTCTTCGGCTTCTGGACCGGGGCGTACACGGTCGTGCCGTTTTCCGGCGCACTGACTCGCTCGATGTCTTCCTTTTTCGCAAAGCCCCCGTCCACCAACATCTCATCCGGCGTCTCCCCATACCGTTTCTTGTGCTGTTCAACCATCCGACTCATCTGACCCTGATCGCTGCCGGTGTTGCCCACGTCCACGCCCGTGATGACTTGCCCTTCCGTGGTCGCGGCAAACTGCACGTTGTGGGCCGGACGGAAGCCCCCGTCGCCCATCTTCATCACGCGTGCATCGGGGTCCGTCGTCGAGGTGCGGGCCTGGGTCTTCTCGGCCGGCTTCTTCTTCGCTTCCACTTGCGGCAGCTGAGCCAAGGCGTTGGCGATCCGCTCCGAGCGCTCCCGCGCCGCGCGAAGCCGCGCCGCCTTGCGGCGTTGCTGCGCCCCGCCAGGGTCCGAGGCGACTTCCGCCCGAAGCGTTTTGACCTGCTCGCGCGCCTCGGCCTGACAGGCCTCCAGCGTCGGACGACGCCGGAACGACGAGGCGCCCGCGCTCGCGCGGACCCGCATGCCGTCTTCGGCCACCCGATTCAGCGTGACCAACCCCTCGTGCATCAGCGTGGCCACGCTCCGGGTGAGCAACGTGTCCAAAAACGCCGTGTGCCCGACCCGAAAGTCCGACAGGGTGTGATAGTTCATCGACACGCCGCCGCAAATCCATTGATACGCCGCGTGATCCCGGCACAGCCGGTCGACTTCCCGCGCCGAACCCACCCCGTCGAGCGTCGCGTATAGCCACAACGCCAGCAGTATCTTCGGGTCGACCGCGTTGCGTCCCGCTCGTCCCTTTACCGAACGGATCGGCGCGTACAGGGCTGACACGTCGGCCCCTTCCACGTATTCCCAGACCAGCCGGGCCGGGTGATCGTCGGGAAGCAATTCGTCCAATGCGAACGTCTGCATTCTCACCTGATGACGATCCGCACACCGCACCCGCGTATCGGCTCTCCGTGTCGGTCCTGGCACCGTCGGTTCCTCCACATGAATTTCGGGCATATCGAACAGCCTCCCCTGAACGACAACACTATTCGATAAGCGCTTCTTGTCGGTTCTTCTATTCATGCGTTTCTTTCTAACATCCCCACCGCGCGACGTCCAGTCCTTCTTCATCTCTTCGCCGGAAACCCGATTTTTTCACAGGCTCTCAGCCCTTCGACCTTGCTCAGGGCAGGCAACTTAACAACCTGGGCAACTGCGTCGCCTCGGGCGGGAATTTCATTACTTGCGCATTACTTGAGGCATTACTTGACCCATTACTTAACCATTACTTGGCCATTACTTACACGCCGGAAGTAATGAAATTGGAAATCGGTCACAAGCCATACAGACCTCGCGGGTTGCGACACAAAAACGCGGCCGGGGTCATTACTTAAGTAATGAATTTTAAAAACGGC
>CBFDDG010000643.1:0-2672 GCA_965603505.1 uncultured Phycisphaerae bacterium
GACAACGACTGATTGGAGTACACGTCGCCGAGGAGAACGTCACCCGAGAACATGCCGGCCCGAATCGACGGGAAACCCCATTCGACGCCCAGGTCCAGCAAATCTCCCTGCTCCATTACGACGACGCGTGCATCGAGCAGCACCTGCCGCGGACGATTGTCGAGCCGCTTCAAGTCCTCGACGATTCGCTCCACCAATGCCGGAGGCGCCGTGATCGTCACGATATGACCGCCGCGACCGGCACGAGAGCCGCCGAACACCGGAACGCCGTTGGGATCGGTGGCGCCCTCTCCCTTGACGTACTCGGCCAGCGCCGGCGACAGGAGACCTACGGCCGTTTCGGGCGCGATGTAGTTGAGCCACACCGTACGCGTCACACTGATTTCCGGGAAGGCCGGGCTATCCACGCCGCGATCCGCCACAAGGTAGTAATTGGGCGTCTTCTTGAACACGTAGGGCGTTCCGGCCAGGATGATCTCCAGAGCGGTCTCCAGAGGCAGCTCGCTGATGTCGGCCCACACCTCTCCCGCAACCGTGGGATCGGGGATAATGGGCACACCGGCCGTCATCGCGATATCCTGCAACACCTGGGGCAGCTCGTCTCCTTGGAACATGTTGGTGATCGGACGATACACCAGATACGTATCCCCTACGGATTGGAACTTGTACGCCGAGCTCTCCGGCGTGCTGTCCAGAATCCGCTGCAGCGCCAGAGGGATCGGAAGACCCGCCAGATTGCCGACAATCACAGGAACATTCGGCTTGACCGTCGCATCCACGGCGATCTTCACACCCGTCTCCTCGGAGATTCGGGCAAGAATGTCGAGCAGATTCGTGGTCGGCTCGGTCCCCAGAAGCGGTGTCCCGGGCGGCACCGTCGTCAGGTCCGGCTGGGTGCCGGCTGGCACTTGCGCCCCTACGCCGGCCTGGCTCTGCAGGGTCGCCAATTGCTGCTGTAACTGAGCGATCTCCTGCTGCATCTGCGCCGGCGCCGTTCCGCCATTCTGCGTGATCAGATACGCCTGCCCCAACAGGGTATTCAGCCGCTGCTGAACCGCACTGATCTGTGTCAGCGATTCCGCGTCCGCCGGAGGAGTCGTCGCCGGGAGCGAGTCAGGCGCAACCCTGGTCGTGTCCGTTGGCGGTGCTGTCGGAGGCGTCGTATCGGCCGGAGGCGCGGTCGGAGGCGCGGCCGGAGGCTTCGGGGCCGTCGCGTCATAGTCCTCCGTCACACTCGTGAAGGGCATGCCCTCGGGAAATTCGAACTCGGGCTTCTCAAACTTCAGCTCTCCGGTCCAGCCGTAGGGCACTCGGACGGTGAACTTGCCGTCGTTGCCCGTTATGGCACTGTAGCCGCCCGGTTCGGCGATCACCTTCACGCCGCCGATCGGCTCGGCGCCCGGCCCCTCGCCAAAAGCGATCCGATACGTGATGCTCAGCATCTTGATCTTGGCGGTGAAACTTTGGTTCGGGATGTTCTGCGCCACCGACTCGAACGGTTTGTTCGATGGGCTGAACGTATAGCCCTCCAGGTCGGGCGTAATCTTGCCCTTCCAACCATGGTCGACCTGCAACTGGTACTGGCCGTTGGTATCCGTCGACGTCGAACCGGCCGTGCCGTCGGCCAGGATGAGAACGTTCGCGAGGGGGCCGTCCTCGCCCGTCACCTGGCCCGATACGGTGTACTGCACGGTCCGCGCCGTGTAATCCTCGCCCACCTGCGGCGACAGGACTTCCATGTACTCCCTCACGTCAGGTTCAAAAGTGAAACCCGGCTTCTTGGGTGTCACCTTGCCGCTCCATTTGTAGTCCACGTCCACACTGTAGGAGCCGTCCGGCCCGGAGACAATCGAGCCGGGGAGACCCTGCATGATCACGCCCGGCATATTCGCGTTGCCGGAGATCGTGAACGTGAGGCGCTGCGCCTTGAAGTCCTGCTTGGTCTTGTCCTGCGTTACGGAACTGAACACCTGAGTCGCAGGCTCAAAGTACCAGCCTTCCTTCTCCGGCGTCACCGTGCCGTTCCAGCCCCACTCGACCTTGGCGCTGTAGAAGCCCGTGGCATCGCTGGTCGGATTGCCGGTCAGCCCGTCCAGAGTCACATTCCCCGTGCCGGCGCTGCCGGAGATCGTCAGATAGATCACCGACGCCTTATAATCCTGATTCTCCTGGTTGGAGGTGACTTTCGGGTAGGGTCTGGACGGCGGCTCGAACGTGTAGCCCGCCAGTTCGGGGGTCACCTTCCCCGAGAACCCATGCTGGACGACGGCCGTGTAATAGCCGTTGAGGTCGGTGACCGGATCATCGGGCAAGCCCTTCATGACCACACCGGCGATCCCAGTCGTTCCGGAGATTGTGTACGTGAAGACACGGGCGCTGTAGTTCTGGTTTGCCTGAGGCTCTACCACGATCTCGTAGTCCCGCGACGGCGGTGTGAACTCGTGCCCGTCTTTGGTGGGCGTGATGCTTCCCGCCCATCCATACGGCACTTCGATACTGAAGCTGCCTCCCTCTCCCGCCACCAATTCCTTCAAGTCCGTGATCTTCAGGACGGCGCCGGCCACTCCGGCAGAACCCGAAATCGTGAACGTCAGCTCATGGGGCGTGTAGCTGTCGTTCCCGTAATTCTGCTTGACCTGACTATAGGACTTGCTGCTCGGCTCGAAACGGTA
>CBFDDG010000644.1:0-2665 GCA_965603505.1 uncultured Phycisphaerae bacterium
TCGGAGAACTCCGCGAAGCAGACGCCACCGTGAGCATTGTTGCTGCTCAGGGCCAGACCGATGTAGACAGAACCCGTCATGAAGATCGTCTGCGGGTTGGGAGACGCATCGCCGCCGGTATTCTCCGTGTCGGGCTGCACGATCCAGTTGCTGCCGTCCGTCGAATAGTAGGCGGTGAACTCGCTGCCCTTGCGCTCCACCTTGACCCAGCACGGGTACGTGACCTCGCCCTCGGCACTGTGCGCCGAGATGGCGTTGGCCGCCGCGCTCGGTCGGTTCTGGAAGGCCCTGCGACCGCTCGGCGTCGGGAACATGAACGCATAGGAAGAAGCGGGATCCAGGCTCTCGCGGATCATCACGCCGCCCTTCGCAAAGCCGGACGTATTATCCACGCTGAGGACCTTGGCGGAAATCGCGCCGTCGCCGTTGAGCTGCTTGTACACGAAGCGGCCGTTGTCGGAGGCGCCCCAGATATCGCTGCTGTTGGCACTCATCCGGTATTGGCCGGGTGAAGTCTCGACGAATCCCGCCGAATTCCCCTGGATGTAGAGGGTCAGATCCGAAACGCCCTCGACCGTCCAGTCCTGGGCCGGGTCGAGCGGCAACTCGGCCTCGCTGTAGTACGGCGAGACGATGTTGTTGTAGTCGAGCGGCATCGATTGATTGCCGCTGTGAACGATCGTCCGCTCGGCGAATGGGGCGTTGAAGTAGCCGACAATCGAGCCCGTCAAGTTGGTCAGGCCGTCGATCCAGACCTCCCAGATGGCGTCGGCGTTCTCGAAATCATCCGAGTAGCTCTCGAATTCATCCACGATGAGATAGTCGGGTATGGTGAATCTCCAGGCGATGCCTTTGTGGGTGGTCGCGCCATCGGCCTCGACCTCGTCGATGCGCCAGAAGTATGACCCGCCGCCGATCTCGACCAGTCCATCCAGGGAGTAGCTCGTTCCGGTCTGCTGGCCCAGATATTCGGGCGAGCCCGTGTCGGCCGTCTTGACGGCGTCTTTATCCGTGCCGAAGTACACATCATGTTTGGCGGCGGTGTCTCCGGGCGACCAGCTCAGGTCCATCGCATCGCGGATGTCCACTTTGGCGCCCTGCCGGGGCTGCGGATCGTAGGCCAGCAGGGGATCGCTTCGCACCACGAGCTGTGCAATCTCGTCCACGTCGAGGACTCGGTTATAGACTCGGACATCGTCCATCGCTCCGAGCCACCAGTATGCGCCGGAGTACGACTCGCGGCCGAGTTTGAATGTGCCGGTCGAAATGCCGGCCACCTCGGATGTCCCCAGTTCCCTGTCGAGGTTGCCGTTGACGTACGTCCGGAGATACTGGCCTTTGCTGTAGACCCCGGCAATGTGGTACCAGACATCGGCCTCCAATACTATTCCACCGGCAACATCGCGGTTCAGGATCGCTTGATTGGCGGCCGTTCGAATCTCGAACTCCACCTTGTCGTTGCTGAATACGCCAAGCTTGTAACCGCCTGTAGAATTATTCTGGTTGCTGCCGATCTTTCGGTCAGCGCCGGTGCCGCCGAGCTTGATCCATGCCGCGACCGTTACGGAATCGACGGAATTCAAGCTGGCATCGTCGCCACAATCCACATAGTCGTCCACCCCGTCGAACGTCAGCGCGTCGCCGAAATAGCCTTCGGCCCACACCGGGTCCCCATAGAGTTCGCCGTAGTTGTCCCAGCCCGAGTGGTCGACCGCTACATTGGAGCTCTCATCGTCCAACGTCCACCAGCCGACGAGACTCGGATCAGCTTTCGCTATGACGGGGCGGACAGTGAAGCTCCAGACGTCACCCGTCACAGTGCCGCCCGTCGCCAGTTCGTCCACGCGCCAGTAGTATGTCACACCACGCTCGAGAGCGACCGGCGTGTAGGAGGCCAGGATCTGGTTTGTCGCCTTCAAGGTCTCTGCCGCCCCGGCCTCGACCGCGGTACGATTCGTGCCGAAGTACACATCGTGTCCCGTTGCGTTCAATCCTGCCGACCATTCGAGCACCGCCTCCGGATCGGCGTATCCATCGCCGTCGCGCGGGCTTGGTGCGTAAGCCATCTGCGGGGTCGCCGTGAACGTCCACACATCGCCGGTCGCCACGCTCTCGTCGGCGGCGATCTCATCGACCCGCCAGTAGTATGTCGTGCCGGGCGCGAAGCCCGCTACGTAATAATGCACCGTCGGGTACAAACGCGACTCGATCAGGTCGGCCTCCGTCAGTTCCGGGCTCGTGCCCAGATACAGGTCGTGCCATAGGCCGAAGCTTCCCGCCTCCCAGGTGAATAACGGGAGGCTGACGCCCGTGGCCCCATCGGCCGGCGAGGGGTTGGACGCTTTCAGACTGATGTATTCCGCCACGCGCATCACATCGCCAGGGTCGGGCGTGCCCGCCGCGTCAAATATCCGAACGAACCCTCGAAACTTATCGCCCGCCACAAAATGCTTCGCCCAGGCGGCGGCATTCCCATTGCCATCCTTAGCCAAGACGGTTAGATTGTCTGTAACGGTAGGAGAGGTCGGCCGTTGGGATTGCCACGTCTGGGTCAGCCCCCACTTCACTCCGTCGGCGGTGAAAGTCACTTCCGTGTTGGAGTTGTTCGGCCCGGTGGAGGCGTTGAATCCCAATACGCCGCTCGCTCCACTACCGCCCCAGGTGA
>CBFDDG010000645.1:0-2664 GCA_965603505.1 uncultured Phycisphaerae bacterium
ATGAACGACTTCGGCGTCACCTCGGCGTACTTGACCAGCAGGTAGAAGCACGAGCCGATGTTGGCGGTGCCCCCGTTGCCCTGGGCATCCACGGTGTACGCCTGGAACCGACTGCCGGCATCCCACACGACAGGGCCCCACGTGCTCTGGCGACCGCCGGCGCGGGGCAGTTCATCCTCGTAGTCATTGGCATAGATCAGCATGGCCTTGCCAAGACCCGACAGGTTCGTGCCGCAGGTCATTCTGAACGCCAACTGGCGCACACGCGCCAACGCCGGCATCAGAATGCCCATTAGCAGAGCGATGATCGCGATCACGACCAACAGCTCGACGAGCGTAAAACCTTTCCTCTTCATTTGATTCTCCTTTCACTTCTTCCGGCGAGATTCGCAGACCGACCGTTCTTCTACTACGCCACAATGGCCACTTGATCAGATGAATGCCTTTTGCCGCCTGACCGGCAAATGCTCACATCATGCGAATCTCCGGACCCAAACCTGTTTTCAAACAAGAAGCGGCCGGTTTGATTTCATAGAAGCAATGTTCGTTCGGAGTTGCCCTTTACCCTGGCGGCGTTGCTCAGAAACTCCTCACGTAGGTCTTCGGTGTTCCTACAACTTCCAGCCAGGCAGGTTTGGATATGATATGCTGGGCAATCTTATGATGACAGTTCAGATTATGATATATAAAGTTCTTCAAACCTACCTGTCTTCTATACCCATGTTAACAGTGCCCAGTTCACCTGTCAAACAATTTTCGCCGAATTCGGGCCCTGGCTTGAATTTTTTTTCCGATGCCTTATGATCCCATTTTCGGGGTTTGGAGAAGGCCATGGCCGGTGAAAACGAAGTCGCACGCGTACGAGCGGAACTGAGGGGGCACGACCAGGAGCATCTGCTGGCTTTCTGGCCGGAACTGAGCCCCGAGCAGAGGCAGAGCCTGCTGGGCCAGATCCGGGAGCTGGATGTCAGCAGGATTGGCGATTGGGTCGAGCATTTGGTGAAGAATAAGCCGGAACCGCCCGTCGAGCAGAAGGAGTTTACGCCCGCTCCCTCCTACAGCCCCCAGCCCCGCACGGACGCGGAACGCCGTAAGTACTTGCAGGCTATCCAGTTAGGCCAAGAGCGAATCGCTGCGGGCAAGGCGGCGGGCCTGACGGTGGCGGGGGGGCAGGGCACCCGCCTCGGCTTCAAGGGGCCCAAGGGCAATTTCCCCATCAGCCCCATCAAGCACAAGACGCTGTTCCGGATCTTCGCCGAAACGATCCAGGCCGTCTCACAGCGATATCGGGCCATCTGCCCCTGGTACGTCATGACCAGCCCGATGAATCACAGTCAGACGCTGGAGATCTTTGAGGCGAACGACTACTACGGCCTCGATCGCCGGAACGTCTTTATTTTTCAGCAGGGCACGCTGCCGAATTTCGGCTTTGACGGCCGGATCCTGCTGGCCGATAAGGACCGAATCGCCCGGTCTCCCGATGGCCACGGCGGGTGCATCCGGGCCCTGGCCCGCAGCGGGGCCCTGGCCGATATGAAGGCCCGCGGAATCGAGCATATCAGCTACTGGCAGGTGGATAACCCCCTCGTCAGGCTGTTTGACCCGCTGTTTATCGGCCTCCACGCCATGGACGGGGCCGAGATGTCATCGAAAGCCGTCATCAAGAACGGCTCGAAGGAAAAGGTAGGCAACTTCTGCCTCATTGACGGCAAGGTGACCGTGATCGAGTACATCGACCTGCCCGATGACCTTGCCGAGAAACGCAACCCCGATCGCTCACGCGTCTTCCAGCTCGGCAGTATCGCCATCCATATCATCAACACGAGCTTCGTGGAGAAACTGAACCAGCAGGGCCGTGCCCTCCCGCTCCACAGGGCGGTCAAGAAGATCCCTTACATCGATCCGCAGGGCAACTACATCGAGCCAGCCGAGCCCAACGGCGTCAAGCTCGAATCGTTCATCTTTGACGCCCTGCCCGTAGCCGACGAATCGATCATCCTCGAGATCGTTCGCGAAGAGCAGTTTGCCCCGGTCAAGAACGCCACGGGTGAGGACAGCGTCGAGACCACACGCCGGATGATGGTTGAGCGAGCCGCCCGATGGCTCGAATCGGCCGGCATTGACGTGCCCCGCAAGCCCGATTGCTGCCTCGAAATCGCCCCAAGCTTCGCCCTCGACAAAGAGGACGTGCCGGCAAAGCGAGACCGTATCGGCCCCATCCACCCCGGCGACGAGGTCTACCTCACGTAAGTGATTTCGGATTACAGATTGCAGATTGCGGATTGGGAAAAGACGGGAGACTGCTGTGACCCCTGCTGAATTCAAGAAAAGGACGAAGATGTTTGCCCTGCGGATTATTCGGCTCGCGAACTCACTGCCGAGATCGCGGGCCGCGAATGTCATCGCCGGGCAATTGCTCCGTTGCGGTACGTCGGTCGGTGCAAACTACCGTGCAGCCTGTCGGGCAAGGTCGCCGGCGGATTTCATTGCCAAGACGGGCATCGTTGAAGAAGAATCTGACGAGGCCGCGTACTGGATGGAGCTCCTTATCGAAGGCGACCTTGTGAAGGAAAGCCGCATTTGCGATTTGTTGAATGAGGCCAACGAGATCCTCTCCATGGTCGTTGCCTCCATCAAGACTGCTCGCAAATAATCCGCAATCCG
>CBFDDG010000646.1:0-2637 GCA_965603505.1 uncultured Phycisphaerae bacterium
CCCGCCTCCGCGCACTTGGCGATGTTGTTCTGGCCCATGCCGCCGACGCCGACACCGGCGATATTCAGCTTCTCGCTCGGAGGCGTGTTGCCTGCACCGCCCAGGACGTGCCGGGGGACAACGGTGAAGGCCGCGACCGCGGCGGCGCCGCCTACGAAATCACGACGGGAAAGCATCTCGCCCTGTCTTTGCGTCTTCCGTTTCTCTTGCATGTTCCTTGGTCCTCAAACAGAATCGTTGGTTCGCTCTGCCCTTTCCTGCGGCGTTCATCGCCGTATCAACATCTCTTATTGCTCCGCAAGCCAGATGTTGCGGAACCGCACCAGATTGCCGTGATCCTGCAGATAGATTCCACCCGGCTCGAGAACGTTGCCGTCCAGAGCACCTCCCGTAGGCCTCGGAATCCTTAATTGATCGTGGATGGTCACGCCATTGTGGACGACCGTCACCACCGCTTTCTCGCCGGAGCGCGGGGCTCGGAACGTGACGTCGTAGGTCTGCCACTGCATGGGCGGATAGCACATGTTGACCATCGGGACGCCGACCTGGTAAATGCCGCCGCATTCGTTGTCCTTGGGCTCCAATCCGTAGCTGTCGAGCACCTGGATCTCGTAACGGCCCTGGAGGTAAACGCCGCTGTTGCCGCGGCCCTGTCCGCGGGCGTCCGGCATGAACGGCGTGCGAAACTCGATATGGAGCTTGAAGTCCTTGAATTTACCTTTCGTGACAATGGAACCCGAGCCGGCCTTGACCTCCATCGTGCCATCCACGATCCTCCACTTCACCTGCTTATCGTCCGGCTCGTGGGCGTTGATCCATTTCCACGCGACCTGCGCACCGGAAGTCTCCTCCGGCGCAAACGCAACGTCGAAGAGCGCCTCAGGTCCCTTGCCGCCCTCCTGGAACGGCCCGGCCACCTGCCATTGCGTCAGAAAACCGCTGTTCCGACGGAGATATTCATCGGAGCCTTCGTCGGACTTGAACTCCGGGGAGATCTCGTTGATGTTCCGCAAGGGCTCGCCGTCTCGCGTCGTGAAGCGGGCGATCGCCCCCCAGTCCCCTCCGCCATTCGTAACTTTGAGCAAAAGCTCATTGACGCCTTGCCGGAGCGTGACATTGACTTTGTCCTGGTCCGGACTGACGCCGCGAAGGGCGTTGGCGGCATGGACCGGTTTGCCATTGAGCCAGACCTTGACGCCATCATCGCTTCCGAGTCGCAGCGTCGCCGGCTGCTCCTTCGGCGACCAGACCTTCGCTTGCAGGTAGGCCACCGCATTTTGCGTGCTGCCGAGGGCCTCGGCGATATTGATTGCGCCCTTGGGGCCGCCAAGGCCGACCCATCTGTCGAAATTCGCGCCGTCGAAGAGCACGACTGCACCGGCAGGCGGCCTGGCGCCCAAGGTCGGAGAACGCCGGAGGGTCTTGGTCAATGAGGCCGTGCCGTTCAGTCGCTCGCCGCCGGAAGTCTCGCCCTGAAAACGACCGGTAAACTTGTCCCTCCCCAGGGTCATTTCGATTGTACCGTCGATCGGGGTCGTCTCGGGACGCAGGCGACCCGAGAACTTCACGTCGTCGCCTCGCAATTGCCCATCGAGAACCGCGTAGGGCTCTGTCGTCGTCCCCAGACCTTCGAGCAGCAGGGCCCGATACTGTCCGCCACCGAGCGCGACCACCTGCCCCACGAGCGATCCGGAATCGTACGTATCCGCCACTTCCCAGAGGCCTTCCCAATCCCCCATGAACGGATCTAACTCGGCCGCCGGAACGCCAGTGACAAACAACACGACCGCACAACATGCCGCCGCGATCAGTCTCCGGAGGCCGTTTGAGACACCATAAACGCTTTTCATGCCCATTTTCTCCGATGCTGCCATCCGGACGCTCCTCACTCGGCCTCCCCTTTCAAACCGTCGAGCTTGCCGCCGTCGGGGGCGCGAAACCGTACACAGAGGGCCCACTGTCCGCCGCCCTGTGTCAGTTTGACCAGCAGTGAGTTCCAGCCTTCTTTGAGCGTCACTTCGATCTTATCCTGTCCTGGTTCGGCCGGGCGCGTCGCGTTGTTGGCGTGGACGAGCTGGCCGTTGAGCCAGACCTTCACACCATCATCGCTGCCGAGTTCGAGTCGCGCCTTCTGCTCCTTCGGCGACCAGATGCGCGTCCACAGATAGGCAACGCGATTGTTGCCGACGAGGGCCGCGTCCTTCTCCAGCTCGATCAGCCAGGGCCTGTCCTCGTTCGTTCCGGCTGGCACGATCCGCCAGGCAGGCTCTTTGCCTTCGATCTCGGGGCCGAACGGCACGTCGAAGAGCGCCGCGCCGTCGGCACCTTCTTGGGTGTACGGGCCGCTCACCTTCCAGGCCGTGATGTAATCATCGCAACGTCGAAGCTGCCCGATGATCTGCTGCGCCTGTTCACGGATCGTGTCGTTCTTGGTGCCCTGGAGCACCTTCTGAAGCACTTCCTTCGTGCGCTGCGGGTAGCCGCCGTAGATGCTCTGCGCGATCCGAACGGCCGCGGACTCCGCTTCCAGATGCAGCGCCAAATCGTCGAGGTATTCCGCGGCCATGTTCAAGGCCGCCAGCGATTTCGTGCTCGCCAGCCCGGAAAGCACGCGTTTCTTCTCCGGGGCGTCGCCCG
>CBFDDG010000647.1:0-2635 GCA_965603505.1 uncultured Phycisphaerae bacterium
GTTTGTTTGTTCCGAGCCTATGAGAACGACCGGCCGGCCAAAGTGGAGCACTATCTGGCGTGGGGCACGGCTGGGGTCAGGGATGGGGAGCTGGTGTTTGTCTCAGGCCATCCGGGACATACGAGCCGGCAATTGACCATGGCCGAAATGGATTATCTTCGCGACCGGCAGTTTCCCTATGTCCTTCAGCGGCTATACAACCTGGAGGTTGTTCTTTCAGTCTATAGTGCGGAAGACCAGGAAAATGCCCGCCGGGCCCGAGATCTTCTGTTCGGTGTGCAAAACAGCCGCAAGGCTCGTGAAGGCATGTTTGCCGGCCTGCTCGACCCCGCGATCATGAAGCAAAAGCAGATGGCCGAGGGGCAGTTGCGAGCCGCTGCGGCCCAGTCGCCTCAAGCGAAGGAGATCTTGCCGGCATGGGACCGCATCGCCGAGGCACAGCAAATCATCGCACAAAACGCCCTGCAGTACCGCCTCCTGGAAGGCGCCAACGGCTTCCACAGCACCTTGTTCGACATCGCGCGGACGATTCTCCGGGCGGTCGAAGAGAAAGGAAGGCCCAGTGGCGAGCGCCTGCGTGAGTTTCGAGACTCGAACCTCGAATCGCTGGAGTTTCAGCTCTTTTCACCTGAACCCCTCTACAACGATTTCGAGCAGCTCAAACTGGCGAACTCTCTGACGTGGCTGGTTGAGCAGCTTGGCTATTCGGACCCGCTGGTGCAGAAAGTACTGGCGGGCAAGTCGCCGCGAAGCCGGGCCGCAGAGTTGATTGCTGGCACCAGACTGCAAGATGTGCAGCTTCGCAGGAAACTCTATGCGGCGGCGCCAGCCGATGTGCAGGCGGCGCACGATCCGATGATCGAGCTGGCAAGGCTGATTGACCCGTCGTCGCGGGCCGTGCGCAAGGTTGTCGAGACCCAAGACGAGGTCAAACAGCAGGCCCATGCGAAGATCGCACAAGCTCGGCTGGCCCTCGAGAAGACCGCGCCTTATCCGGATGCGACGTTCACACTCCGCCTGGCGTTCGGCACGGTGAAAGGCTACGAAGAAGACGGTCGGTCGATTCCGTTCCAGACGACCTTTGCCGGCCTGTATGAGCGGGCGGCTGCGCATCAGTACAAGCCTCCGTTCGATCTGACACCGCGCTGGCTCGATCGCAGGGATCGGTTGGACCCGAGTACGCCGCTGAATTTCATCTGCACCGCGGATATCATCGGTGGCAATTCCGGCAGTCCAGTCGTCAATCGCCAGGGCCAGTTCGTCGGCATCATCTTCGACGGGGATATCCAATCGCTTGTGCTCGACTTTGTCTACACGGATGTCCAGGCCCGCGCCGTTTCGGTCAATTGCCAAGCCGTCATTGAGGCTTTGCGGAAGGTCTACGACGCCGGCCCGCTGGCTGACGAGCTGCTCGGCGGCACAGCCGGCAGCAGGTAGTCTCCCAGATACAGCGCGTGGCCGTTGTTCGTGCAGGCTGTCAATCCGGTGGAAACGCGTACTATGGGTCAACTCATTTGCTTGCGGGCTTGTGGTACCGGTGTGGAATCTCTTCTTGCCGCGGCAAGCGACGGAGCAGGCAAACTATAAGGAGAACTCACCTCTTGAGAGGCCGGTCGGCGGCGTACCATCCGGCACGGGCCGGTTCAAAATTCAAGACCTTTTTGAATACGAGTATGCGTTCGATCACTTCCCCCTCCAAAAGTGCCCCTTGCGTACCGTGTCGCCAGTCTTTTCTATCGACAACGCCTATCACCAGATAATCATTTCCTACGATTTCTGGTCTTGACTGTTCGAACGAAGCAACCATCAGAGATTCGATCTCGGACTTCTTCGCAATGATTAGATCACAACTCGGACAGTACCGGCACATCTTGTTCAATAAGAGCAGTTGTCGTGGTTCTATGTGGATGACCAGCGGGAATTTGCGTATCTTTGTTTTGCTCTGGCATTTCGGACATCGGGTGAAAGCCGCATCCTCGTAGGGATTCAGAAAGAAAAGGTGTTTTCTCTGCGGCTTGGTCGTCTTGGCCATGATCGATTCCACGGGCTCATCGACAGCATGCTCTTTGCTGGGGATAGAGGTTATCAACAGTCTCCCCTGCAGTCAAGGGTAGCATGGCCATCCTATTCTGACTACGAGTCTGTGGGAGCCATCCTGAAGCCCGCGGATGATGGTGAAGATTCGAATGACTGAGCCATTGTGGATGAGGCAGCCTTTTGCTCGCCGATTCCTGACCGGAGGCACGGCATCTCGCATGAAAAGGGAGACGGGCTGTATCTTCTTCCGTTGCGTCCAGCGGCCCGTCTCCTCGTCGCGATGTGCCATTCTGCACGCTATCGCTGCGAGACCAACTGATCTCTGTCTGCACCCGCGACAACCATAGTGTATCACAGCGAGCCCTGCTGATCAAGTGCTTGCCGACAAGAACATCGGGTTGATCTCCTGGCAGAGGCGACCGTGGAAACCGACCGTGCGTGGTGCCACCCTGGAATGGCGCGCGTTCACACCGCAGGAGGGGAGAACCGCGGGCAGCCGGCACGAAGGTCCAGCTCTGTGGAACGCAGATCACGAAGATGACTGCGCACTTATGTCATGAGAAGTCAAAGCTGGAAGTGGGAGTCCCAACAATGTATA
>CBFDDG010000648.1:0-2634 GCA_965603505.1 uncultured Phycisphaerae bacterium
AACACCAGGTCTCGATACGCCTTCGCCGCGGGTGTCTCACTCCAATCCCGTTTCCACAGCGCGGCCCGCGGCCTCCAGTGCGCCCCTTCCCAGAAGCCCCACATCAGGATCCCCTCCACGGCCGGATGCGCGAAACAGATTGTGTAGAATTCCCGAAGGTGCTCTTCCTTGAGTCGCTCGTCCGGCGTAGCATAATCATACTCCGTGATCTTGATCGGCAGTCCAAACCGCCCCAGGCGATCCAATGTACTCTGAACCTGCTCCGGCTCAACCATTCCGCTAAAGTGCCCCTGGCATCCGATCCCGCCAATCGGCACGCCCTGGCCCAGGACCTCTTCGATCAGAGCCACGTACTTGTCCACGTCCCGGCCGCCGGACGCGAGGCTGCCCTGCTCGTTCAGATAAAGGGACGCATCGCCGTTGCCGGCCTTCGCCCATGCCGCAATCTCTTTGATGATCCCGTCGCCGAGCTTCCGCCGATAGAAGTTGCCGAAGATCATCTCGTTATTGAGATCAAACTCCTCAATTCGCCCTTTGAACCGACTCGTCACGCCCGTTGCCCGCCGCTTCACGACGGCGCGCAATGCCTCGCCGTCAAGCTGCCTCACCCAGTCCTGGACGTTGCGATCGACGGCCCAGAACATACAGTGCCCGCGCATGGGAATCTCGTGCGCCGCACACCACTCATAGATGGCTTCCGCCGCAGAGTAGCTGAATCCGCCCTCCGCCGTTGGCTCACACTGATGCCATTTCAGCGCGTTTTCATGCACCGCCGCATTGAAATTCTCCGCCAATACCTCAAGGTACTTCTCCCGATCGCCCGCGCTCATTCCTCGACGGCCGGACCGCGCCACCATGCGGTTGCTCACCGCGGTCCCGAACCAGAACTCGTGCCGCAATTGCTCGATCCTGACCTCAGCCCCCGGCCCGGTCTTGACGATCAGTTCCCCCATCCGATGCTGCCGTATCCGCGCCTCAATCGCCTCCGGCCTCAGCGCATTGGGCACGCCCGCTCCAAAAATCGTCCCCAGGCTCATTAACGAACACGCAATCACAAGTCCAATTGTCGATCTCTTCATGTTTGCTCGTCCTCAACTGTCCCACGCTCCCGATCCAACCACACAGCCGTGCCGGTCCCAACGCTCCACGACTCCGATCCTACCACCAACGAGGCTCTGACACCTCGGGGCCACTGCCCTCTTCCCGGAGACTTTCCCATGCGCGAAGGAAACGGAACCACCCCGAAATGGGGCGCATTTCACCATCCGCAGTTCCAAAAGGGACACGGTCTGAAACACTCCCTGTGTATCGGCTGGACATCCGATTGTCAACCAGTACCCGCGAAATCAGGTCTCCACGAAGGATTGGACTGGCAACACGGCCGGTTTCCTCTGTATGATAGTGCATCCGAGAACATATCTTTTCAAGGAGATTGAAGGTGACTGCACGATTGGTCCTGCTTGCGAGTCTGATGGCGTGTCTCGGCAACTTAGCGGCCCGGGCCCAGGCACCCGACTGGGAGAATGAACAAGTCATCGCCATCAACAAAGAGCCGCCGCGAGCTACGGGCGTGTCCTTTCCCGATGCGCAGTCTGCTATCGGCGCCTATTCGATGAAGACGGCGGAGGACGCGTTGAAGAAATGGCGGAACTCGCCCTTCTACAAGTGCCTGAACGGTCGGTGGAAATTTCACTGGGTCAAGTCGCCTGACGAGCGTCCGGTGAATTTCTACAAGACCGATTTCGACGTCAGCGGGTGGGACGACATCGCCGTTCCTTCGAACTGGGAGATCCAGGGTTACGGGACACCCATCTATTCCAACGTGCGTTATCCGCATCTTCGCCAACCTCCGAAAGTCATCGGTTCGGTGCGCGAGGACTTCACGGCTGCTCGCGAGCCGAATCCGGTGGGCAGCTATCGCACCATTTTTGCCGTGCCGAAGGACTGGGACGGCCGGGAGGTCTTCATCCACTTCGAGGGCGTGGCTTCCGCCTTCTACCTCTGGATCAACGGGCAGAAGGTTGGCTACAGCGAGGGCAGCCGCACCCCCGCCGAGTTCAATATCACCAGGCATCTCAACTCCGGACAGAACGTGTTGGCGGCCGAAGTCTATCGCTGGAGCGACGGCAGCTACCTTGAGGACCAGGACTTCTGGCGTCTCAGCGGCATCTTCCGCGATGTGTACCTGTTCAGCGCCCCGTCCGTGCACCTGCGGGACTGGTTCGTCCTCAGCGATCTGGACGCCCAATACAAGGATGCCCAGATCAGCATTGCCGCCAGAGTACGCAACCTTTCGAGCGATCGAGCCGAGCGCCGTGTCCGCGCGACGCTCGTCGATGCCGAAGGACGTAAGACCCCGCTCGGCCAGTCCGAGCCAACGAAGACTGTGGCAGGCGAAGAGGCGGAGTTGAAGATCGTCAGCGAGGTGAAGAACCCCCTCAAGTGGACATCCGAGACGCCGCATCTCTACACCGTCGTGCTGGAACTGCTCGATGCCGACGGCAGAACAACTGAGGTCAAGGCTTGTCGTTTCGGCTTTCGCAAGGTCGAGCTGAAGGACCGCCGGTTCCTGATCAACGGCGTGCCGGTCCTGATCAAAGGGGTGAACCGTCACGAGCACGACCCGGATCGCGG
>CBFDDG010000649.1:0-2631 GCA_965603505.1 uncultured Phycisphaerae bacterium
GAGTTCAAGGCCGATTCCGGCTCGAAGGTGCATGGCATTGCCAGGTTTCTCGTGTTGAGCACGGAGCCCGAGTTTCAACTGTATGTCACGCCCGTCAACATCGATCCGAACCGACCGGTTGTCCCCATCTCCCATCCGGCCGCTTACTCCACGCACCTGGCAAAACGCCAGGGTCTTTTCGCCACCCTCGGCCAATCGGAAGATACCTGGGCGCTCAACGAGGGAGTCCTGACGGATGACCATTTTATCCAGCAGTGCCTGGATACGACCGGCGAACGGGAGCGGATGTTCCTGAGTTCCCTGGATCGGGTGAAACGCGGGTTGTGCGTCTGTGTGTTTGACGGTCTCGACCGCATCCAACATACGTTTTGGCGGGACATCGATGAAGAGCACCCGGCTCACGAGCCGCACCGCCGCGAGCGTGGGCAAAATGCGATCGAGAATCTGTACCGGCGCATGGATAATCTGGTCGGCAGAACGCTCGAGAAATGCGATGAAGAGACGGTGCTCATGGTGATCTCCGACCATGGGTTCACGACCTTTCGCTACGGAGTCGATCTGAACCGATGGCTTGAAGAGAACGGCTATCTGAAGATCCGACACAGAGGCCGCTTCCGCAGGGGGCTGATTGGCATCGACTGGTCGGAGACTCGCGCTTTCGCGATCGGTCTGACGGGCATCTTTCTGAATCTCCGGGGCCGTGAGGCCCGGGGCATCGTCGATCCGGGAGAAGAAGCCGATTGCCTGCGGGAGGAGATTGCCGCAGGCCTCGCGAGGTTGACGAACGCAGAGCGAGACGGCGAGCGCGCCATCAGGCACGTCTATATCGCGCCGAACACGTATCACGGTCCGTACAAGGATGAGGCGCCCGATCTGATTGTGGGTTTCGAAAAGGGCTATCGAATGTCCTGGGCGAATGCTATGGGACAGGTGACCGACCGGATCTTCCACGAGAACACAAAGGCCTGGAGCGGCGATCACTGTGTCGATCACTCACTCGTCCCGGGCGTTCTCTTCTGCAACCGGCGGATCGAGAGCGAGAGCCCGTCGCTGATCGATATCGGGCCGACGGTGCTGGACCTGTTCGGCCTGGCCGTTCCGAAGTACATGGACGGTGCGCCGTTGGTCGTTGCGGAAGACGGTGACGTCGGCCATGCTGTGAAAGGGCTGTGAGCAATGGCAAAGATCAAGATGGATTCGGTGTTGTTCTCACGTGCGGAGAAGGCGGCGGAGGCGGCCGGATACAGCGGCGTCGAGGAGTTCATTATCCATATCGTCGAGAAGGAGTTGGAGAAGCGCGAGCAAACGGATCCGACCGAGCAGATCTTCGATCAGCTTCACGGATTGGGCTATGTCGGCTGATCCGAGCGACCGCAAGCCGGGTGTGACGTTTCGGGCGTCGGCTTTCGCGGGGTTTGGATCGCCTTGCCGTTTCCAACGACGCGCCTATCCGAGGCAGGCGCAGTCCGTCGCCGATGGATGGCTCTTGGCGATTGCAAGGATGTCGCACACGGTAGGCTGCTCAGGGATGACGTTTTCATCGACGGGGTTTCTCACCAGCAGGAAACCTGTGTCCCGAGTGTGCTTGCCGGTGAAAGGACTCTGCTGGGCAAGCACGTCCGTTTGTGCTTTCCCCCGGAGGTTGAAACCTTCAGAGGCCACAAGAACGAGGTCGGGCGCCTGCGACATACAGGGACCTGCATAGGCGTCTTCCTTTCGATAGACGGCGCGGATGACTTTCCTGCCATCGACCTCCAGGGTGAGAAAGAGTTCGGCCATTTCTGAGAGCAGCCTCTCGCCTTCGATCTCATCGACGGTCCCGCGCGGGTACCGCCCCTTGCGGTGGAGATAGATCCTCCCCGGATCAAGCGCGAAGGCCGTCGTGTCGCCGCTTATGCCTTCGAGTCCGACGCTTCCGTCACCGTCCAATCGCAGAAAGCCGTTCTCCGCAAGCGCGTGATTGACGTAGATGTCTTTCTGGAGCCTCTCGAAGCCGTGGTCGGAGTGCAGGATGAGCCGATCATCATCCGCCAGGCTGCTGTGGATCTCGCCGATTGCCTGGTCGATTCTTGTGAAGTGGTCTACAAAGCGGTCGTGGTATTTGTGCGTTTCGTCTTCATAGGCATCCCACAGGAAGTGCATCAGCCTGTCGGTTCCTGTGAAGACGATCATGAACGTCTGCCAATCCAGGTTGGTCCGGAGATGACGGCAAACCTTGATACGGGCCTCGAGAGTGAGATCCAGGTCTTCCAGAAATGCGTCCATCGAATGGTGCGCTGTCCGCGCGTCCACGTCGAGTCTGTAGCCAAGACCGGCCAACGAGGGAATCAGGGATTTCGGATACACGCTTCTCTGGAAATCCGGGGAGACAAAGCCGGAGATCAGGACCCCATTCATCGCCCGTGCCGGGTAGGTGCCCGGGACATTGATCACGACGCTCCGGCCCGGCCACTGCTCCCAGAAGACCGGAGCTTTCAGGTCAGTGGAGTTGGGAAACCTCATCTTGTACGTCTCAGGCGTCAACTCCGTGAACCCGAAGATTCCGTGGACGCCGGGATTCACTCCCGTGATCACAGACGCCCACGCCACGGAGGAGACTTCCGGGGTGCTGGAACTCAGCGGCTTGAATAC
>CBFDDG010000650.1:0-2621 GCA_965603505.1 uncultured Phycisphaerae bacterium
TCACTGATCTCATTCCGGTTGAGCCGCAGTGCCTGCAGATTCGTGCCATATTCGAGACCGGTTAAGTCGGTGATTCCCTTCATAGTCCCATAGAGCTGGGTCAATCCGAGCATGTCCGTGGCCGTCGGGTCCCAGAGACGCAAACCACGCTCCACGGCTACTTTCAGATTTCGGTCCGCGAAATAGACCGGTTCCTCCGCCCCTGCGTGACAGACACAGACCGATGACAGCGCCAGTACGATCGATACCGTTCTCATGTATTCCTCCGCAAATCCGGCCAGCCGAACATGCCGGGGACTCTTGTCCAAGACATCCGCATCTCACACGGGCCTATTATAGCAGATGGTACGCCCCTCTCAAACAGACATTTCCCATGCAGATTCAATAGTCCTTGAACCTCCTCATCCACTCGGGCCAATTCTCGGGCCCCACGCCGCCGGCTTGGGTCCAGGGGCCGGCCGTGTCATACGTGTGGTGCCACTTCAAGGTCCACAATTCCTTGAGCCCAACCTTTCGAACGGACCAATCCAGAAACAGGCAGTTATCGTACCCGTCGTGGCGATTCATGCAAAAGGTTCCCATGCCTTGCCAGTCGCGTCCGGCCCATCGCAGCGATTGGGGAGACGATGACGCCTCGGGCCTGCCACAAGGCTCGCCGGAATCGAGAAGCATCGGGATGTTGGCCCTGCCCCTGAGTGCGAAGATATCCAGGTGAGACACGTATTCGAGAGTCGGCTCGAAGTATCTGTCGTAGAACAGCCAGTTGTTGAACCCATAGCTGGCGCGAAACGCCGGTGCCGGTGTCGTCATCTCCCAGGCGTTGTATGTCGAACCTCCCTTTCCCTCCGCAATCACCGGAGGGAAGCCGGAAGCGGCGCCGAAGTAGAAACCTTCCGGGTCGGGCTTGACAGCCATGGGGCAGAGGGCTATGTCTTTGGTTTGAAAGTGGAAGAGACAGTCATCCGGTCTGTTGGGATCGGCGCTCGGAAATGTGCCGCGGAGGAGCCATATCCCATCCCAGCCGCGTCCATCGCAGGCAAAGCGACCCTCGTTATCCTCCATATAGCCCGCCAGCGCCGTGGCCCACTGTTTCAGGTTTGCCTGGCAGACCATAGCCCGAGCCTGCTTGCGGACCCGGCCCAGCACCGGCAGCAGGATCGCGACGAGCAGAGCCATGATCGAGATCACCACCAGCAGCTCGATCAGGGTAAAACCGTGGAAACTGAGGATTGATGAATGAGAATCGATTGCCTGTCTGTCCTGTCGCTGCCGGCTCGCATCAGGCGCCGGCCCTCCGTTCGCGGAGTCTTCGCGTAGCTGGTTCGGCGGGAGCGACCGGTTGCCCATCCCGCCCATATAAGCTCTCCTTCTCTCGCTCATATCGACCCGCCTTACACTGAGATCCTGTGTGTCCCGCCGAGATCGGCAGGATCCGGCAAGACCGCATAATGGACGGTCCCACACATCTATAGGTGTGACGAAGCGGCCAAACGTGACGCGGGCCACACGGATTGCCCGCGTTTTTTGGGCTTTTCTGCGAAGACTGCACCCCGTTCATGGGGGCCCGATGCCGTGCTTGCGTAGGGACGCCGATTCGCGTAGCTTAGAGTACGTACGGCGCGCTGGGGCCGCGCAGCGGCCGCCGCGGATTTCGTGACAGGCACAAGACATCGCGACGGAAAGGGACGACAGATGAAGATACAGGTGCTCGGTAAGATCGCGACTGCTTTGGCAGTCATCCTGACGCTCGGCACGTGGGCCGGAGCCATGACAATCTCGGAAAATGGACAGGTAAAAGCCGTGATCGTGGTCGCCGCCGACGCGCCGGAGCCGGAGCGGCACGCAGCCGGAGAGCTCGTCGAGTTCCTCGGGCAGATCACCGGGGCCGAGTTCCGGCTGGCGAACCAGAAGGCGGATCAGGCGGCCTGCATCTTCGTTGGACCGACGGCGGCCAAATGGGGCGACGAGCGATTCTCCACGGATGGGCTCGGGGCCGAGGGGATCGTTATCAAAACCGTCGCCGACGACCTGATCCTCGCCGGCGGCCATCCGCGCGGGACGCTGTACGCGGTCTACACCTTCCTGGAAGAGCATCTGGGCTGTCGGTGGTGGTCCTCGACCGAAAGCACGATCCCGAAGAAGCCGACGATCCGTGTGGACGGGATCGACGTGCGGCACGTGCCGGTGCTGGAGTACCGCGAGCCGTACTGGTTCGATGCCTTCGACGGCGACTGGGCCGTGCGGAACAAGTGCAACGGCCAGGGCGAGCGGCTCGACGCCAAACGCGGCGGCAAGAATATCTATCAGGGATTCGTGCACACGTTCTATCCGTTGATCCCGCCGAAGAAGTACTTTGCCGAACACCCCGAGTGGTTCAGCGAGATCGACGGCAAACGGACGACCGAACGCGCCCAACTGTGCCTAACCAACGAGCCGATGCGTAAGGAACTCGTGAAGAATCTCAAGGAGCGTTTGCGCAACAACCCGGCGGCGACGATCGCCTCGGTCTCGCAGAATGACTGGCACGGGAACTGCCAGTGCAGCCAGTGCAGGACGATCGAAGAAGAGGAAGGCAGTCCGGCGGGCCTGATGCTGCGATTCGTCAATGCGGTCGCGGCGGA
>CBFDDG010000651.1:0-2619 GCA_965603505.1 uncultured Phycisphaerae bacterium
TAACCTGGAAGTTTCGGCTCTCGGGCTCGGTTGCATGAGAATGAGCTTTGGCGACCGCCCGGTCGGCACCAAGCAAGAGATGATCGCTTTTCTTCATGCGGCAGTTGACCGTGGCATCACCTTCTTCGATACGGCCGAAGTTTATGGGCCATTCACCAACGAAGAACTTGTGGGCGAAGCGCTTGAGCCGTTTCGCGGGCAGGTTGTAATCGCCACCAAGTTTGGGTTCAAACACGATCTCAACAAGGGGCCGAGTCCTGGGGTTGGCCTGGATAGTCGGCCAGAGCAGATCAAGCGGGTCGCCGAGGCCTCGCTCAAGCGACTCAGGGTCGAGGCCATTGATCTGTTCTATCAACATCGGGTCGATCCTGACGTGCCCATCGAAGATGTGGCAGGAGCAGTCAAGGAACTGATTCAGGAAGGCAAGGTCAAGCACTTTGGGCTTTCTGAAGCAGGCGCAGAAACCATCCGTCGTGCCCACGCCGTCCAGCCAGTCACGGCCATTCAGAGCGAATACTCGATGTGGTGGAGAAACCCGGAAGCGAACGTTCTGCCCACGTGCGAGGAACTCGGAATCGGCTTCGTGCCATACAGTCCTCTGGGCAAGGGCTTCCTCACGGGAAAGGTCGACGAAACCACGACCTTTGACAGTTCTGATATCCGCAGCCGCATCCCTCGCTTTACGCCAGAGGCGCGGAAAGCAAACTGGGTCTTGATTGATCTGATTGCCAAGATCGGAGAACAGAAGGGAGCGACACCGGCTCAGATCGCGCTCGCCTGGCTGCTCGCTCAGAAGCCGTGGATTGTTCCAATCCCGGGCAGCCGGAAGATCGAGCGCCTGGACGAGAACATCGGCGCAGTGGCCGTCGAACTTACGGCGGATGATCTCCAGGAGATTGAGAGTGCCCTCTCCGAGATCACGGTGCAAGGGGACCGGTACCCCAAAGATATGCAGAGAATGTCCAATCGCTGAGCGTAAGAAACGTGTTCTCTGGTTCCATTCCGGTCGCCACAGCAGGCTACGGACGCGGGGCAGACGAATGCTGCCACTAAATCGGGGGATGAAATCTTTCAGGAGCCTCTATGCTGGCTTAGCTACAGCGAACCGAACGGAGGTGTCCCATGAGTAAAGAATGTGATCGCAGAACCTCTCTGACAAGCAGCCTGGCAGCTTCGACAGGATTGGGTACGATGGCCTCGGGCGGTAGCTTTGCCACGACGCCGGCCTCGACCACCGATCCGCCGGCCAAACCCATTCCCAAAAGACCTCTTGGCAAGATCGGGCACCAGGTAACCATTTACGGCCTGGGAGGGCTGTTCACCGTGGCGAGGCACGACCGCCACGACGAGGCGGTGGAAATCGTCAATCGGGCGCTCGATCTGGGCGTCAACTACATCGACACCTCTGCCTTGTACGGCAACGGTGCCAGTGAACTGAACATCGGCACCGTGATGCGGGAGCGTCGAGACGAGGTCTTTTTGGCCTCAAAGAGTCACGATTACACGTACGACGGCACCATGGCGCTGGTCCAACAGAGTTTGCGACGTCTGCAGACCGACCACATCGACCTGTATCAGCACCATTTACTCGGCGGGTTGGGACAACTCGAACAACTTCAGCAGAAGAACAGCGCCCGTCAGGCCTTCGAACGGCTCCGCGACGAAGGCGTGATCCGATACATCGGCGTGACGGGACACTCCTCCCGAGTGCTTGCCGATGCCCTCAACGACTATCCATACGACTGTGCGCTGATCACCCTCAATGCCGCCCGGGAAGTCATGGACGACCCCGAAGACCTGGATCGGTTCTTCCGCCTGGCCCAAGAGAAAGAGGTCGGTGTGATCGCCATGAAAGTGGTCGCCCGCGGTGCTCTCATCGAACGGGGTCTTGGCATCCGGCAACTGCTGCCCTACGTCTTGAGCTACCCCGTATCGACTGCGGTTGTGGGCATTTCGGATGTTTCGCATCTGGAGGAGAATGTCCGTATCGCCAGCGCCTTTGAACAGCTCAGTGAGGAAGAGATGGCCGAAATCCGGGCGCTTGCCCAGAGTTGACCCGGCTGAGGAGGAGAAGAAGAATGGAAATCAAAAGAAGTGGCTCACAGCCCTCCAGCAAAGGACCGGCCGAGTATTTTACTGGCACTGTGCGCATTGCCCCCCTGTTTCAGCCAGACGATCCGGCGCGCACGCTCGGCGCCAGTGTCACGTTCGAGCCTGGCGCTCGGACAGCATGGCACGCCCACCCGCTGGGCCAGATCCTGATCGTTACGTCTGGCTGCGGTCGGGCACAATGCAGGGGTGGTCCGGTTGAAGAAATTCGACCGGGTGACGTGATCTGGTTCCCGCCGGGTGAGAAGCATTGGCACGGCGCCTCGCCAACCACGGCCATGACGCATATTGCCATTGTGGAGAAGCTCGACGGCAAGAGCGCCGACTGGATGGAAAAGGTTAGCGACGAACAATACCAGGGCTGATTAAGGGCCGAATACAAGGAAGACAATCATGAGCAAAGTCGCCGTCTACCGATTAGCTGCAATGTCAAGGGGTAGAACCTTAAAATTTCGAGCGAATTCAACGTTGCGAGTTCTGGGCAGAGACAAAAAACATCCCCCATACCCT
>CBFDDG010000652.1:0-2614 GCA_965603505.1 uncultured Phycisphaerae bacterium
TCCTCGACGCTGTCGGCGATCTTGTCCTGGCATCGGAGGAAGTTCTCCAGTTCCTCCCTGTCCACGGGCATGAAGTACCGCCGCGGCAACTGCTCCCGAATCTCATGCTTGATGAGGTCCGCCTCGTATTCCAGTTTGGACACCTCGTCCTGGAGACGATGGATTTCGTCGTGGTCGCCCTTCACGAAGGCCTGCGACAAGGGCTCGGCCAGTTTCACACACTCGTGGACCTTCTTTGTGTGCTCGACGAGCGGGCCGAACGGCGATTTTCCGAACAGTTCCTCGATCAGACCCATGGCACCGTCTCCCGTTGCGTACCGGCCGTACCCCCCGCGCTAAGACTCTGCTAAGGGCGAGTCAAGATTGGGCTGATTCTGCTGCGGCAGACGAGATTATAGAAGTGGAAGCGGTTCTGGCAAGGCAATTCACCCGCTTCCGCAGACGCGTTCGGGCGGCGGGAAAGGGTTGCGCGTCGGGGCTTGGCGCGGTCAGGACATCTCGCCGGGGGCGGCCTCGTCCATGTAATCCAGTTTGTGAACGGGGGCGATGACGGCGCTGGAGATGTTCGAGAGGTGGGCCCCGATCCGCTTCATGTGACGGGCCAGGAGCGAGTACGCCACGGCCTCATCGGTCTCGATGGTCGCGTGCCGCTGAAGGAGGGCTTGGATGAGTCCGTCGCACTCCTTGCTGGTAACACCGAACTGTTTCTGAACGCGGCGGGCCCGGTCCACGTCGCTCTGGCCGAAGGCCGCTTTCGTGAGGCCGAACAGGTCCTCGAGTTCGGTGCGGATCCGTTCAAGGGAGTCGAGGTAGTCGGCGCTCGTGAACTCATGGGTGTAGAACTTGCCGACCTCGAAGATGTTCTTGCAGTAGTCGCCGATGCGTTCGGCGTCCTTGACGACGCTCATCAGCACCAGGCAGGCCGCCACGTTCGCCTCCGGGTGGACGCTCAGGTGCTTGACCACCTGGGCCCGTATCGATCGTTCCAGTTTGTTGACCGTCTTGTCGCGCTCGTACAGGGGGCTCTGCACGGCCTGCCAATCGACGCGGCTGAAGAAGACCTCGACCGCCTGCTGGAACATCCAGTGGGTCTCATCAAGCATCCGGTCAAACTCGTCGAACATGCGGGACAGCGCGTCTCGGCCGCGCCATGCGGACAACAGTTCTTTCAACACGACAGCATCCTCCCACCTCGGGCCCTATCTGAAGAGCCAGCACAACACGATCACGAGAACGGGTATGGCGAAGAAGAACACCAGGACATGCAACACGGCCCATTTCTTTGAACGCGCCGAGTGAGCCGCATGCCATTTGGCGATACGGATGGGAACCGATCTCAGCGGGAACCAGATGGCGGCGCCGATCACGTTGAACAACATGTGGCTGAACGCCAGGGCGACGCCGATCTGGGCCTGCGCGGGCGTGTCGGCGCTGGTGGCGAAACTCGCGATGAGCGCCGTAACCGTCGTGCCGAGGTTCGCCCCGAGCGTGTAGGGAAAGATCTGCCGGAGCGTCAGCAGGCCCGCACCCGCCAGCGGAACGGCCAGGCTCGTCGTGATGCTCGAGGACTGAACGGTCGTCGTCAGGACAAGGCCGACGATGTAGGCGGTCGCCGCGTTGCGGAAGAGCACTTTGTCGAACAGGCGCTCGATGCGCGTCAGGACCAGGCTCTTGAGAACCTTGGTCAAAAGGATCAGGGCAATGAAAAGGAGGGCCACGCCGATGACCATCATCGAGACGTTCGCCCACACGTGCGAGAGGCCGACGCCCTCCTCCAGAAACCATGCGATCCCCCGGACGAGCGGCTGGACAACCTCCTTCAGGAAGTTGGTTGGCTTCTCGCCGGTAGGTGCGCCGGTGTAGAACCCGGAGGCCATCATCGACGACAGCCGCTCCAGGAGGCCTTTGCCCGTCATCTTCCACACGGCCCACTCGATGGGGAAAAGCGTCAGCACACTCAGGGTGTTAAACAAATCGTGCACGATGGCCGAACCGTAGGCACGCTCGAACTCATCCTGACGGCGAACGTGCGTAAACGAGACGCCCGTGTTCGTGACGCTCGTTCCGATGTTGGCGCCCATGATGATGAAGATCGCCTGGTGGAGGGTCAGCGGCGTCGTGACCACGAGCGAGACGGTGAACGAGGTCGTGAACGAGGAACTCTGGAAGATACTGGTGGTCAGAACGCCCACAAAAAGCCCGACCAGGGGATTGTCGGCATAGGCAAAGATGTCGTAGACGACGCCACGATACGCGGGGTTCTCCTCGGAAACCGGTTGGGCCTTGTCGAAGTCGGGGTTTTTCCCGAGCCCCTTCAGGCCCGTGCCCATCATCCGCATGCCGCCCAGAAAGACGTACAGCAACAAGAAGACCAAAACGATCTTAAGCCCGGTCCGCAATCGCGGCGGGCGCTCCTGGCGGCGCTCGGGAGACAGCATCATAGGGCGAAAGACCCCACTGCGCTAAGCCTGGATGAAGAAGGCCCCAAACCTACCCTAAGGCGGGAGGTTACCCCCCACACCGCAACCACGCAAGCGATTTCGGCCTTTGCGGCTCAGAAGGGCGTGGCAACGATTTCTGGCATAGGACGATTTCCTGCGGCTTGGCCGTAGCG
>CBFDDG010000653.1:0-2606 GCA_965603505.1 uncultured Phycisphaerae bacterium
CCGTCCACGAGGCGCACCTGTTGCGTGCAGATACGCACCCCGTCACTATAGCAGAAATCCCCCCTGGAATCAACGGTCTTTCAAGAGTGTGTCACGTATCGCACACCTCAGGGCTCCACCGCCTGGTTGTAGATCCGCACGTCATCAATCAAGCCGGACCAGAAGGTCCCATCGTCAAGAGCCTTTCCCGCGCCGATGGACAGCCCTCCTGCTGAACCTTCCAAGCTGGTCTGCGTGTCCCGGGCCACCTCGGCGTCATCCACATATAGG
The DNA here is from genome assembly GCA_965603505.1 of uncultured Phycisphaerae bacterium. Lineage (GTDB taxonomy): Bacteria > Planctomycetota > Phycisphaerae > Sedimentisphaerales > Anaerobacaceae > PLanc-01. The sequence continues at coordinate 271 of CBFDDG010000653.1, forward strand.
ATTCGATGGGACCCATCCCGCACAAATCCTATGCGATGCCAGTCGCCATCGGTGATTACGGTTTCGGATGCTAATGGTGGTGGAGTAACTCGACCACCAGCGGGACGCGATAAGTTGGCCATGAGCTTTCCTTCTCCCGGGTCCGCCGAAAGCCAATCCACGCCGCCTATCTGCGATAGAACAACTTGCCCCGGGGCGCCGGCTTGAATCCAGGCAAAGACGCTGAACTCGCCGTCTGCTGGATTCAACACAAAGGGCATACCGACAGAATCATCGATACCGTCGAACTGAAGTGCTCCCTGCACTTTCCCGCCGGTAGGCTGCCACATGGGCGTGCCGGAAAGCGTGCCATCGTATCCGCCGACGCTGTCGTACGCGATGTCGCCTTCCGTTTCATCCAGCTTCCAGTAGGCCGCCAGGCTGACGGGCAGGATTTCCTGCTGCCAGTAGCTCATCAAGACCTCCAGGTCCTGGACATCTATGATGCCGTCGCCAAAGGGGGGTGGAGCGACGTCAAGTGATGGCTCATCCTGACCCCAGGACTCGATGAGCATAATCAGATCCTCGATGTCCACGACTTCGTCGCCGTTAAAATCAGGAGGTGGGGCGGCGAGGCCGGGGTCGTAGACTTCCACCGTCGAAGTAGGCGTCCACGACGAAGGATGCAGGCTCCCCCCGATCACATAGATCTTGCCGTTCACCGCGCTGGAGGCATGGCAGAGCCTTGCCGTGGGCATGTCGACTCCCTTGGCCCACGTATCGGTCGCCGGGTCATATACGTCCACCGTCGACAAAGAAGAGTTCCAGGAATTCGCACCGCCAATCACGTAGACCTTTCCGTACAACGCGCTGGAGGAATGGCCAGCCTTTGCCGTGGGCATGTCCGCTTTCTTCATCCAGGTATCCGTTGCCGGATCATATGCTTCGACCGTCGAAACCCATGGTCCGTAGGCACCCGTAACACCGCCAATGACATAGATCTTGCCGTCCACCACGCTGGCGGAATGCATGCCTCTTGCCGTAGGCATGTCCGCTTTTCTCGTCCAGGAGTCCGTCGACGGATCATATACTTCCACAGTTGAAACCATGGTTTCGCTGGGATAGATCTTACCCCCGATGACATAGATCTTGCCATTGACCGCGCTCGCGGAAAGCCAGTTCCTTGCTCTCGGCATATCGGCCTTCCTTGTCCAGCCATTGGCGGCCGGGTCATACATTTCCACGGTCGGAACTTCCGCGTCCCTATGTGGAGAGCCGCCGATGGCGTAGGTTTTCCCGTCCAGCACGCTGGCGGATAAGCGCGCTCTTCCTGCCGGCATGTCGGCTTGCCTCGTCCAGGTATCCGTCGCCGGGTCATATACCCAAACAGTTGACCAGTAGTCGGCCCACCCGTAAAGATCATCTGTACCGCCAATGACATAGATCTTCCCGTCCACCACGCTGGCGGAATGCAAGCTCGTCGCCGTTGGCACGTCCGCCTTCCGAGCCCAGGTGTCCTGTGCTGCCGGACTCGCCAAATCCGCGTTCTCGAATCCCTCGATCTCGCTCTCAAATCGAGTGGGGTCCTCGGCCCAGGCATCAGCCACAAAGATCAGCACCAACACAACGCGCAGAAAGCTGGCGAACAATCCCCTGCCACCAGGACTCTTGCGAGTCTTCATCGGGTACACCCTTTCCTTTTGCATGGGCCTCGTCCCATGTGCAGGCGATCCACCAGAGTATCCGCCGTCGACGAGGCGTACCTGTTGCGTGCAGACATGCACTCCGTCACTATAGCACAAATGCCCCCCGGAATCAACCGCCCGTCAGACGTGGTCTCTGTCGAGGTTTTCAGGTGTAAGGCGCGGTTGGGAATTGCAGCCGGGCCTCTCAGCGGTTAGACTGGGGATTTGGCAACTGACGGGTGTGTAAGGGGCAGTAATGAAGATCGCGTTGGGGACGGACCACGCAGGCTACGAGTACAAGGAACGGATCAAACAGTACCTGCTGGAGAAGGGGCACGAGGTAATGGACTTCGGGACCGACTCGGGCGAGAAGTGCGATTACCCGGACTTCATCTACCCGGCCGCCCTGGCCGTCGGCAAAGGCGAGTGCGATCGCGCGATCGTGATGGGCGGCTCCGGCAATGGCGAAACCATCGTCGCCAACAAGGTCCGTGGCGTCCGCTGCGCGGTCTGCTGGAACGATAAGGGCGCCAGACTCAGCCGGGCCCATAACGACGCCAACGTGATGTCCATCGGCGCCCGGATGGTGTCCCTCGAGCAAGCTCTGGAAATGATAGAGATCTGGCTGGCCACGCCGTTCGACGGCGGCCGCCACGCCCGACGCGTCCAGAA
>CBFDDG010000654.1:0-2602 GCA_965603505.1 uncultured Phycisphaerae bacterium
GGACTGGTCGAACGATTCCCTGGCGTACCGAATACCTTCCACCATGTTATTCAACAGCAGTTTCACGAGCCGGTCAACCTCCTTATTCTTTCGGTAGTCGGCCTGGGCGATGAAGTCCACGCGTCCGGCCCGCAAGAGCTCCTTACAGGTTTCCAGACCTTTGGCGTTGTCCGGCTTGTAGACCGCCAGGGCATAACCGCCATTCTTGCGGATCACCGTCATACAGGGGACGTCCGTGAGCCCGTCGCCGACGTACAGTATGTTCTGGAAGGGGATGGGGCGCGCCGCAGGAGGCATGTGCAGGTTGATGCTCTCGTGCAGCGCCTCCTTGCCCTTGTTGATTCGGAAGATGAATTGCGTCTTCAAGGTGTCATTCACGATGACCTTGGGGAAAACGGCCCGATCGTACTCATCGTAGTGATATTGGGAGGCGAAGACCTGGTAGAAGTGCCTGGCAATGCTGGCGCCGCAGATGATTTCCTTCAGGCCGGCGGAAATGACGTAGTGACGCAGCTCGATACCCGGGTCCAACTGCGTCTTGACGTACTCGGTGATGCGGGGAAAGAACCCCGTGACTCCCGGGTAGTACCGTATGTTCTTCGCCAGCGCCTTCAGGACGGCCGGTGTGACCGGATAGTGCTTCTGCTGCGACATCTCGATCATGAGGCGCATATACGTCACGATTTCCTCTCCGCCCGTCTTCAACGCCTCTTTTCCCACGGCCTCCCAGAAATCCCTGCCCTTCTTGATGCCGATCTTGGGCAGCACCGTAAACTCCTGCATGGGTTGGGGCGTCAGCGTCCCGTCGAAATCGTAGACGAGCGCAATGACGTTGTGCTGAAATCCCGGACGTTTGGGTGACATCTGGGGCCAATCTCCTTCAGTCAAGCGATTCCTGCATCCGCCCGATTCGCGGACGGTCTCTGTCAGATCCGTCTCGCGTTACGGTCTCGACCGGCCGTCCCCACAGGTGTGTGCCTGCCTTTGGCGTTTCGCCGGATGTTCCTGCGGCCGACAACCCCGCGAGGCGCCACCGTATCGTACTGGTCGTCGCATTTTGGCCGGGGCGGCATGAAATGGCAAGGGCAAAAGCGGATGGGTGACAAGCCGGACCGGCTGCCCGCCCGCTACGGAGGACGCTCATCGCTTGTATCCTCGCGTCGTCGCTCGAAGGAGCAGACAAGCTGCCGTCGCGGGCTCGCCGTCGCGGTCGCACTGCCCTGCCAAAATGGCACGGTTCCGTGACAAACCCGCACCGATTCCAACCTCCGGGCCAGGAACCGGGGTCGTCGGGATGAGCATAAATGCTCGTAAGATAAGGCTTTAGGGCGGGCTATGGGGTTATTCCGCCTGCTGGCACGGGTTTTGCAAGACCCATCCGGGTACTCTTTGTATCCTAATGCGCAATTGGCGGAAATCGTCACAAGCCAATGACAGAGCAAGGAAAGGACGTGAATCATGGCAAAAATCATAGGCATCGACCTGGGCACAACGAACTCCGTCGTCGCCGTGATGGAGGGCTCGGCGGCCAAGGTGCTGATCAATTCGTCCGGCTCGCGGCTGACCCCCTCGGTCGTTGGTTTCACAGACAAGAGCGAGAGGCTGGTCGGGCAGATCGCCAAGCACCAGCAGGTGACCAACCCGGAAAATACGGTCTTCTCGATCAAACGCTTCATGGGCCGTCGGCACAGCGAGGTGGCGTCGGAGGAGAAGATCGTTCCCTATAAGATCACCGGCGGGCCGAACGAGCTGGTCAAGGTCGATATTCGCGGCAAGGAGTACACGCCCCCGGAGGTCTCCGCCATGATCCTGCAGGACCTCAAGAAGACGGCGGAGGACTACCTGGGCGAGAAGATCGAGCGGGCGGTGATCACGGTGCCCGCGTACTTCAACGACGCGCAGCGTCAGGCGACGAAAGACGCCGGGACGATTGCCGGACTCAAGGTCGAGCGCATCATCAATGAGCCCACGGCGGCGGCCTTGGCCTACGGCCTCGAGAAGAAGAAGAACGAGAAAGTTGCCGTCTTCGACTTCGGCGGCGGGACCTTCGACATCTCTATTCTCGATATCGGCGACAACGTGTTCGAGGTGCTCAGCACGAACGGCGATACGCATCTGGGCGGCGACGACCTGGATGCCGTGCTGATCAACCATCTCGCCGACGAGTTCAAGAAGAAAGAGGGAATCGATCTGCGTCAGGATGCGATGGCGCACCAGCGGCTCAAAGAGGCCGCCGAGAAGGCCAAGATGGAACTGAGCTCGCAACTGGAGACGACGGTGAACCTGCCGTTCATCACCGCCGACCAGGCCGGTCCGAAGCACCTCCAGATCGCGATCACCCGCAGCAAGTTCGAATCGCTGTGCGAGCCGATCTTCGAACGGCTCAAGGCCCCGTGCTACAAAGCCATCGAGGACGCAAAGCTCAGTCCCACGGATATCGCCGAGATCCTGATGGTCGGCGGTTCCACGAGAATTCCGAGGGTCCAGCAGATTGCCCGCGAGGTCTTCGGCAAAGATCCGAACAAGAGCCTGAACCCGGACGAGGTGGTCGCTCTGGGTGCGGCGATCCAGGGCGCCGTGCTGATGGGCGATGCGGGCGTGA
>CBFDDG010000655.1:0-2599 GCA_965603505.1 uncultured Phycisphaerae bacterium
GTGTATCGGATCGTTGAGAACGGCTGAGGCTTCGGCGTCACCCAAGCCCCCCAGCGAACGCCCTGTCACCCGGCGGGAGGCCGTCGATCGAACCGAAAAGACCCGCCACATCGGCCATCCGGAAAAAACCTCTTGAGTACTCTGGGGTAATCCGTGTATCATCATGGGCTTTTGGAAGTCCGCAAACGGCAAAATCGACGAAATGTTCTTGGAGATTCAACAGTGACCGCAACGGGCGACATTCGAAACGTGGTTCTTTTGGGACATGGCGGCAGCGGCAAGACCTCGCTCACTGAGACGATACTGCACACGACCGGCGCCATCAACCGGCTGGGGAGCGTTGACGAGAAAACCGCCGTCAGCGACTACTACGATGAGGAGAGGGAACATCAGCATTCGATCCTCTCGGCCGTCGTTCACACGCAACACAACGGCAAGCTGATCAACGTGATCGACACGCCGGGGGCCCCGGACTTCATCGGCCCGGCGATTGCGGCCCTGCCGGCGGCCGAAACCGCCGTCATCGTTATCAGCGCCGCCGCGGGCGTCGAAACGAACACGCGCAAGCTGTTCTACCTTGCCGGCGAGAGAAACATGCCCCGGGTGATCGTCATCAACAAGATGGATGCCGAGAACGTCGAATTCCAGGAACTGATCGGGAACATCCAGGAAACGTTCGGGCCGCAGTGCCGCTGTGCCAATCTTCCCGGTCAGGACCGGAAATCCGTCATCGATTGCATCGAGAACGGCGGCGGCGATTCGCCCGTAATGGATGTGGCGCAGGCGCATACTGAGTTGGTGGAGAGCGTGATCGAGGCCGACGACGCTCTGATGGAACGATACCTGGGGGGAGAGGACATTGCGCCGGACCAGATTGGCTCCGTGTTCGTGAAGGCCCTCAAGTCCGGGACACTCATTCCGATCCTTTTCACGGATGCCCGGAACGAGGTGGGCATCGCCGAGCTGGTAAACCTGATCACGAAGCATACGCCCTCGCCCGCCGAGGCCGATCCGGCGAAACTCGTGGCCGGTGACAACGCGACCGACCTGAAGGCCGATCCCGGCGCACCGCTGGCGGGACTGGTCTTCCGCGTGGCTTTTGACCCCCGATCCAACATGAAGTATTCGAGCATCCGCCTCTTCAGCGGTACGCTCAAATCCGATACGAACCTGATGCGCAACGACGAGAAGAAGGGCATGCGGCCGGGGCACGTCCTCAAATCCCAGGGCGGCGAGACCAAGGAAATCGACGCCGGCGTTGCGGGCGATATCGTCATGCTGGCCAAGCTGGAGGAACTCAGGATCGGCGACCTCCTGCACGACGGTCGGGTCTCCGGGAAATTCCAGATGCCGGCGCTGCCGGAGCCGATGTTCGCACTGGCGCTGGAACCGGCCTCACGCGGTGACGAGCAGAAGATCAGCGGTGCGCTCGAAAAACTCCGCGAGGAAGACCCATGCTTCAAGGTCAGCCGCGATGCGCAGACCAAGGAACTGGTGGCTCAGGGCCTGGGCGACCTGCACTTGCGAATCATGATCGAGAAGATGGAAAACCGCTTCAAGCTGTCGGTCAATACGAAAGAACCGAAGATCCCGTATCGCGAGACGATCACGGTCAAGGCCGAAGGGCACTATCGCCACAAGAAGCAGACCGGCGGCGCGGGGCAGTTCGGCGAGGTCTACCTGCGGGTCGAGCCGGCTGAGCGCAACAGCGAGCCGCCGCTGCAATTCAGTTGGGATATTTACGGCGGCTCCGTTCCCGGGCAGTTCGAGCCGGCGATCTTCAAGGGCGTCAATGACGTCATGGCCAGCGGCGTCGTGGCGGGGTTCCCGATGCAGGATATCAAGGTGTCCATCTACGACGGCAAGCATCACCCCGTAGACTCGAAGGAAGTGGCCTTCCGTGCGGCGGGCAAGGGCGCCTTCATTGACGGTCTCAAGAAGGCCAAGCCCGCCCTGCTCGAACCCATTGTGGATATGGAAGTGACCGTGCCGGCCGACAACGTCGGCGACATCACCGGCGACCTGTCCTCCAAGCGGGGCCGCGTCGTCGGCCAGGACATGCTCCCGGGCAACTTCATCACCGTCAAGGCCCAGGTCCCATTGTCGGAAGTCTCGCAGTACACCAGCCAGCTCAAGAGCGTCACCGGGGGCCGCGGCAGCTTCTCCATGACCTTCAGCCACTACGAGCCCGTACCCCCGAACGTCCAGCAGCAGATCGTGGCCGCCTACGGAAAGAAGAAAGAGGAAGAGCAGGAGTAATCCTCTGCGTACCCAAGTTGACTACAGGGCCCCGTATCCAACGTGATCCGGGGCCCATTTTCATTCCGCCCCTTCACCACAGTGCCGAACCTCTGGACCCGGATTTCCCAAGCAACGGCCGGAAGCGTTGAGAGTCGGCGCGCGTTGTGGTATGATAGAGAGCGTAGTGTACAGGAGCCCTCGCTTCTCGAGACATATGGGAAATGTCGATCAAAAAGTATCTCGGAGGTGTGCTATGGTATTTCTTAAGACCGTAGGGCGAGGGACAATTCTGGCAATAGTTATGCTCTCAACGGGCTGTGCCTCGATAGAGTCAGACTGGGAGAAGGCGGTGAAGAGT
>CBFDDG010000656.1:0-2598 GCA_965603505.1 uncultured Phycisphaerae bacterium
AGCGGTTCGTCTCAGACAGAGGCATCAAGCTCGAACGCCACGAAAGCCTCAGAATGGCTGAGGGGGTGTCGATCGGCGGGACCATCCTGCTGAAAGCATGCCTGGCCCCGGCCGAGGAATTCACAGTGCTGGTTCATGAGCTTGCCCACGAGATGCTCCACCAGGATCCAGCGAACCGGCCCAAGGAAAAGACGGTCAGAGAGGCTGAAGCAGAGGCGGTTGCGTATGTTGTCTGCGAGGGAGTCGGGCTTGATGTGAACACGGCCAGCAGTGATTACATTCAGTTGTACAACGGTGACAAGAAGACGCTTATGGCATCGCTGGAGAGGATACAGAGAACCGCGGCAGAGATACTGGAGGGGGTGACCGAGAACGAAGGCGCAGACGCCCCTGACGGGCCGATGAGGGTGGCGGCGTAGGGGCGAAGATCTGAATTGCCTGGTTAGGTCCCGAGACCGGCGAATGGGAAGAATTTCACCTTGCCGTCTTCCGGCGGTGGAGAGTACGTAGTACACGTCCCCTTCCTGAGTGATCGCGAGATCGCGGATGCGTAAGCCGTTCGTGAGATTGAGCACTTGCGGCTCTGGGGCCATCGCGTTGCTCTGGCAGGACGGCAGGAATGCAGGCGAGTCGAACAGGCAAAGGTATTTCAATCCCATCGTGGCGTATGCTTTTCGCATCATGGGTGAGACTTCCCTGGTTGGGGGAGCCCCGAGCACCGTTCCTGTCGAGCGCGCCACTTGGCGCTTGCATCGATCCGCAATCATATGGTACCCTATTCCGGTAACCCGTGGAACACAAATGGAGCAACGGCAATGAGCATTCCTATGCGATGGGGACCGGGGTCAGGGGCCATCGTCCTATCCATCATGCTCTTCCCACGGGCCGGCGTCTTGGTTGCGGAAACTGATCGAAACGCCTTGATGAGGCGGCATAATGAGGCGTCGTACATCAATTCTATGGAGATCACATGCTCAGATCGTTGAAGTCACATGATATCCGGAGCGGGCTGAAGATCGCCGGACTCGCGATCGCCTTGCTGTCGGTGGCGACAACCTGCACGAACTCCCCTCTTGTTCCTGCACGTTCCGGAGACTCGTCTCCAGTTGACGCTGGAGAGGGTGCCCCCACAGCAGACTGGCCGATGTGGCGGTATGATGCGAACCGGGGCGCGGCCTCGCCCGTCCCCCTATCGGCAGATCTTCATCTTCGCTGGACCCGCCAGTTGCCCAAACCGAAGCCTGCCTGGCGCGAGGAACAGTATAAGCTGCAGTTCGACCGTTCCTACGAGCCGGTGGTCATGGGCCAGCAGATCTTCGTGCCGTCGATGGTCAGCGATAGCCTCACGGCGTATGACACCGACACGGGCAGGCGGAACTGGCAGTTTTTCTGCGATGGACCGGTCCGATTCGCGCCGATCGCATGGCAAGGCCGCGTGTACTTTGCCAGCGACGATGGGCACCTGTACTGTCTCAATGCGGGCGATGGCACGCTGGCCTGGAAGGTCTGCCTCGCTCCATCCGGCCGTAAAGTGCTGGGCAACGGCAGGCTCATCTCCGCATGGCCCGCCCGCGGGGGACCAGTGCTGTCTGACGGCAAACTCTATTGCACCGCAGGCATCTGGCCCTTCATGGGGGTCTTTATCTATGGCCTCGATGCCATGACGGGACAGGTGATCTGGGAAAACAGCGGCACCGGGGCTATCTACATCAAGCAGCAGCACGGCAGCCCCGCCTTCGCCGGAGTGGCTCCGCAGGGGTATCTGGCCACGAATGGCAACAAGCTCCTGTTGACCAGCCGGACCACCCCTGCCTGTTTCGACTGCACAACCGGCGAACTCCTGTACTATCCCCTGTCCGACCGCAGCTACGGCAAACATGTTGGAGGATATTCCGCATCGATCTCGAAGGACTGGTACTTCAACAACAAGGTGGTGTATCGGCTTTCAGATGGGCTGGGGTTGGGAGTTGTCTCGGCCGATGTTATGGGCAAGGATGCGGTTGTGAACATCGATGACACCGGCAAGGTCGTGGAATACACGCTCGCGGAAATCCAGAGGCAGAATCCCAAGGACAAAACCACCAAAACGCAGATCGTCGCTCGGCCGGTATGGACGATGAATGCGGATCCGACCCTCGATCGAATTCACGTCAAGGCAGGGAACCGGCTATACGGCTCCAACAGCGAAGGGGAGATCGCTGCCATTGAAGTCCCTCAGGGCGACGAGCAGGCAAAGATCGTATGGCGCGACAGAGTGCGAGGACGTGTCTGGACCATGCTGGCCGGCGATGGAAAGCTCTTCGTCGTCACGGAGGAAGGTGAATTGTACTGCTTTGGCGCCAGACCAAGATACTCTCGCAACTATCCGTGCATAGCTCGAGAATTGCCGCCAACCTCAAAGAAGAATTGCCGGCACATCACGCAGATCCTTGGACAGAATCCGGACATAGGCGGGTATTGCCTGTGGCTGGGGATCGGCAAGGGCCGTCTGCTCATGGAAGCGTTGCGTCAGTTGGAGATGCATGTGGTCGCAATCGAGCCGGACGCCAGGAAGGTGGCCTCGCTGCGCAAGCGATTGGATCGCGCCGGCCTGTACGG
>CBFDDG010000657.1:0-2598 GCA_965603505.1 uncultured Phycisphaerae bacterium
CATCCGCCAGAACCACATCGGCGACTGGGGCACCCAGTTCGGCAGAGTGCTGCTTGGTCTGTGGCATATGTGCATGGGCCGACAAAGGCGCGACCGATACTACCAATCCGAACTCGAAGAGTTGAAGTCCCTGGGCCAAAACAGGGAACAACTGGAGGAGCTGTGCCGGCGCATTCGGGACCGCCACGAAGAAGACTGGCGAAATGACTCACGCAAGGAACCGGGCGACGGGGAGATATTGTTCAAGCCCTTCTTGGAGAAATTGGATACACTCCCCACTGAACAGATGTGGCAGGACTTCCTGGCAGCGTATCAGTTCGTGAGTGCCCTGGAAGAGGCGCTGGCGGACCTCGACTTGCAGATGCCGACCCGTGCAGCAGGGAAGGTCAGGTATGCACTGCTTTCGCGCCACGTAACCACGATGGTGCAGGAAATAGATCGACCAGAAAACGGGCAGGAGAAGCTGGCCTGGGAGAAAATCAGAGCCCTCAGCCTGAAGCACTGTGCCGAGATTTATGGAAGGCTCGGCATCAGTTTTGCCGAGAGTGAGATTCGCGGCGAGAGCTTCTACAACGACAAGCTTTCTGCGGTCGTCGGCGAGTTGCAGAAGTCGGGCTTGGCGGTCAAATCGGACGGCGCGGTGTGCACCTTCCCGCCGGGGTTCAAGACGAAAGAGGGTGAGCCGCTGCCGTTCATTGTTCAGAAGTCCGATGGCGCGTATCTCTATGCGACCACGGACTTGGCGGCACTGCGGTACAGGGTGAACGAGCTCAAGGCCGATCGAATCATCTACGTCACCGATGCCCGCCAGATGCAGCACTTTCAGATGCTTTTCAAGGTGGCGGATATGGCCGGCTTGGATCGGCGCGACGGCAAACGGGTCGAACTCGCGCATGTCACGTTCGGCAGCGTTCTGGGTGAGAACGGCAAGCCGCTCAAGACGCGGTCGGGCGAAAACGTGAAACTCAAGGATCTGCTGGAAGAGGCCGTGGAGCGGGCGACGGCCGTGGTCGAAGAGAAGAATCCCGATCTGCCGGCAGAGAGAAAGGCCGAAATTGCGAAGGCGGTCGGGGTCGGGGCCGTCAAGTACGCCGATTATTCCAACAACCGGACCAGCGACTACGTCTTCAGCTTCGAGCGAATGCTGGCGATGGACGGCAATACCGCCCCGTACATGCAGTACGCCTATGCACGCGTCAAATCCATCGAGCGAAAGGCCGAAAGCAAGAGCGTCCGCGTTGCCGACGAGCTCAAGGAGATCGGGAGTCTGGATTTGAGTGAGCCGACGGAGCTGGATTTGGGAAAGCACCTCGTGCGCTATGCGGAGGCGGTTGAAGTAGCCGTCGCCGACTATCGGCCGCACTCTCTGACCTCGTACCTCTACGAGTTGGCGCAGAAGTTCAGTGCCTTCTATACGAACTGTCCCGTGCTCGACGCCCCGCCGATCAGGCGGCCCACCCGCCTGCTGCTGTGCGATCTGACCGCCAAGACAATCCGCCACGGACTCAGCGAGTTGCTGGGGATCGCGGTCGTCGAGCAGATGTAACAGGGAGAAATCATGAAGATCGTTCAGACGGAATTTCGGGTGAGCACGAGAAATCGCACCGAGATGGTCGATATCACCGGCCAGGTCCAGGCCGCCGTCCAGAAGGCCGGCATTCAAAACGGCGACGTCATCGTTTTCTGTCCCCACACGACCGCCGGTATCACCATCAATGAGAACGCCGACCCCTCCGTGCCCCACGATATCCTCCTGGCCCTCGACGAGTCGGTGCCGGAATCGAATCTGCGCTATCGTCACTCGGAGGGGAACTCCGATGCGCACGCCAAGAGCTCGCTCGTCGGGTGCAGCGAGCAGGTTCTCATCAAAGACGGCCGTCTCACGCTGGGGACCTGGCAGGGAGTCTATTTCTGTGAGTTCGACGGCTCCCGCAACCGAAGGGTCATCCTGCAAATCCGCGGGGAGTGACACACGATCGGCCCGGCCATCTGAGGTCACGCCGCACCGGCGCATAAAAATGGCGAGGTGGTGGGACCGGCTGGGGGGGAGACCGGTGGACCACACTGCCTCGCCGAGGTCTATATGCCGCGACACGCGACATTCTTACCGGTATTCAAAGAGCAAATACCGCGGCCGAAACCACGTTATCCAACAAAAATGCGCGAAAACCGAATGTGTCAGGGTGAATCTCCCACCCCATTCCACTCCATTGACTCCCGAATTATACCTGGGTCCGCCCCCGGATGCAAGACAAAAAGCGGCCATTTCCCCATTTTTTTCGCGTTGTCACGACCCCGTGCCAGCCGCAGGGCCCCCGATTCGTGTCCTTTGTGACACTTTGATTTCGCCGAAGATGTGGCTGCCGAGGGGGGCTCTCTCTTCCGGGGGAGCGTCAGAGGGCCCACGACCCCGCTCCCGGCAAAGTACTACAACCCTCATTTCCGACACAAACGGCAGTGTGCATCCCACCACTGGTTCGCCGGACGCTCTCCTTCCGGTGACGCCTGGCCGCCGGGACGGGGCCTGGGGGAAACACGGTTTCCGATGCGTCCGAGCTCGCCGGCCGTCAAGCTCGCCGGCAATCACTCCGCAGGCCC
>CBFDDG010000658.1:0-2591 GCA_965603505.1 uncultured Phycisphaerae bacterium
AGAACCGGCCACCTGGGGTCACTTCAAAACCGGCCATGTTGAGCGAACGGAGGTTCGTCATTCAGCTTTTCCAATGCACAAGGCATTGGAGGCTGAACGATGGCGAACGTGCTCAAGATGGCGGATCAGGCAGCGATCATCGGATTATGGCGGCGAGGCTGGTCTCAGCGGCGAATCGCCCGCGAGACGGGCATCCACCGGGAGACGGTGGGGCGGTACGTCAGGCTGGCTCGTGCGGGCCTGTGTCCGGGAGCTCCGGGTTGGGACGGGGCAAAACCGGCCATTTCGACCCCCGGGTCGGTAGCCCGCGACGGTCCTGATGGGACAACCCAGGCAGATCCAAAACCGGCCAATTTGACCGCCGGGTCGGGTCGTCGAAGTCTCTGTGAGCCGTTCCAGGAGATCATCGAGGGAAAGGTCGAAGCGGGGCTGAGTGCTCAGAGGATCTGGCAGGATCTGGTCGGCGAGCACGGGTTCGAGGGCGGCTATCAATCGGTCAAGCGGTTCTGCCGACGGATGCGGGCCACCCTGCCGCTGCCGTTTCGCCGGATGGAGTGCGATCCCGGCACCGAAGCCCAGGTGGACTTCGGTACGGGGGCGCCGGTGGTCATTCCCGACGATCAGTCACTGCCGCTGAGCGTCAAGACCCGGCGACGCAAGACGCACGTCTTTCGTATGGTTCTGAGTCATTCACGCAAGGGTTACAGCGAGGCAACCTATCGTCAGACAACCGAGGACTTCATTCGGTGTCTCGAGAATGCGTTCCATCACTTCGGCGGCGTGCCCCAGACGCTGGTCATCGACAACCTCAAGGCCGCGGTCACCAAGGCGGACTGGTTCGATCCCGAGCTCAACCCGAAGATCCAGTCCTTCTGTGAGCACTATGGCACGGTGATCCTGCCCACGAAGCCGCGCACTCCCCGCCACAAGGGAAAGACCGAGAAGGGCATCGATTACGTGCAGGGCAACGCCCTGAAAGGCAGGCAGTTCGCCAGCCTGTCCGAGGAGAACCGTCACCTGCTGGAGTGGGAGACCCAGGTTGCGGACACCCGGATCCATGGAACAACACGCAAGCAGGTGAAGAAGGCCTTCGAGGAGATGGAGAAGCCGGCGTTGCTCCCGTTGCCGGTTGATAGATTCCCGTTCTTCCACGAGGTCAAGCGCAAGGTCAACCGCGACGGTCACGTCGAGGTGGACAAGGCGTATTACTCCGTCCCGCCTGAGTATCTGACCCGCCAGATGTGGGTGCGCTGGGACAGTCGGGTGGTCCGCGTTTTCAACCATCGCTTCGAGCAGGTGGCCATTCACACCAAGCACGAGCCGGGCAAGTTCAGCACGCATGACCAGCACATCCCCCGGCAGAAGCGCTCGGGCGTCGAGCAAGGAGCCAGCTACCTGCTACGCAAGGCGGACCTGATCGGCTCGCAAACCGGCCGTTGGGCCGAGCAGATGGTTACCTGCCGCGGCATCGCGGGTGTGCGTGTGCTGATGGGTCTGCTCAACTTGGCCCATCGGCATGAAGCACAGCAGATCGAACGGGCCTGCGAGACGGCGCTGACCCATGGTGCCTATCGATTGCGGACCATCCGCGAGCTGCTCAAGCGGCAAGGAGATCGCCAGGATCAGTTCGCGTTCATCCAAGAGCATCCCATTATCCGGTCGTTGAGTGATTACGACGCGTTGGTGCACACGGCATTCACGAAGGAGCCCTGGTCATGAACGAAGCATTGCAGACGGCGTTGAGGAAGTTGAGACTGTCGGGCTTGGCTCAGTCGCTGGAGGTCCGCCTCCAGGAAGCAGCCGGCCACAGTCTCAACCACACCGAGTTTTTGGAGCTGATCCTCCAGGACGAGTTGGCCGTGAGAGCGGATCGACTGATCAACCGGCGTGTGAAGGCGGCCTCTTTCCGCGAGCCGCGGACGCTGGAGGACTTCGACTTCGCGTTCAATCCATCGATCAAAAAGAAGCAAGTGTACGACCTGGCCACGTGCCGATTCGTTCGCGAGGCTCGGGACGTGCTCCTGCTTGGCCCGCCGGGGACGGGAAAGAGCCATTTGGCGCAGGCGTTGGGCTATCAGGCCATCAAGGCGGGCCTGATCGTGTTGTACCGATCGATCTTCGATGTGGTTCGGGACTTCCTGCACGACGACGCGTTCATCGGTCAGGACAAAGCCCTGGCCAAGTACCTCAAACCGGACCTCGTCATCATCGACGACATGGGCATGAAGCAATTACCCAAGCGGTCGGGCGAGTATCTGTTCGAGATCATCATGCGGCGGCACGAAGTGCGGTCCACAATGATGACCTCGAACCGCCCGCTGGAAGATTGGGGCAAACTGATCGGGGACGTGCCGGCTGCCACAGCCATTCTCGATCGGTTCCTGCAACATGCGGAGTTGATCACCATCACCGGGAAGAGCTACCGCCTGCGGCAGCAAGCACCATGCAAACCCGAGAATCTCGAGAAGAGCAAAACGATCGGGGGCCGCAAGGAACCTTGCAAAGAGTCCAAGGAATGAAGTATAAGGAGCCCATCCTAACTGGCCGGTTTTAATCCGACCCTATCTGGCTGGTTTCCAAGTGACCGGTGA
>CBFDDG010000659.1:0-2590 GCA_965603505.1 uncultured Phycisphaerae bacterium
GGCAACGCGACCTCGAAGCGGCCCGCGCGCAGCGGCGCGTGGATGCCACCGGAGAGAACCACCTGCCGCAGAAACAGGCCACCGGCGATCCCACAAAGGGACGCCGGCACCGCGAAGACCGCTGCCCCGGCGCCGGCCACAGAGGACACGCCGAACAGATCGAGCAGCAGGGGCACGATCAGGCCGAGGATCGCCACGCCCCACCAGAACAGGGGGGCGCACGCACCGCGCAAGAGCAGTTCGGCCGACGCCCTCGACTCCGGAACGCGGTGCGTCGCCTGCAAGTAGAAGACCAGCACGAACATCTCTAGGATGATCAGAAGCGTATCGATCCGCGCCAGCGAGTGAATCGCGCTGGCATGCGTCTCGGCCGCAAACGACGCCACCAAGATGACGGCCATGATACCGGTGGAGAGGGCCGACACGAGAAAGAGCAGCGGCAGCATGGCCGTGCTCCAAAAGGCGATCGGCCGGGCCGCGCCCAACAAGATGCCTGTGTAGATCATCGTGCCGAAAGCGAAGAGCGCCCCCAGGACCCCGAGGAAGTACCGCAGGCCGGTCACCTCCGCCAGCCCCTTGAACGGCCAGAGCCAGAAAGCGATGTGCAGCGCCCCCAGGATCATGAAGACGGTAATGATGATGGTGCCCCGGGCAACCCAGGAGGTGTTCGGCCGCATCGCGGCCCGCCAGAAGTTCTTCGGCGTCCCCAAGTCGGCCATTAGGAATATGCATCCTACCAGGACGCAGGGAAACCCCAGCGCGATGCCGATCTTGGCAATCCCGGCCCACTCGCCGCCCAGAGAATCGGCCACCACGCCGGTGACGTAGGCCCCTCCGCCGAGCCCGGCCAGGAACAGGTAAGCTGCGATCAGCCAGCGCCATTTCGACTGTGCTTTCAGATTCGGTATCATGTCCTCATCTCGGCGGCAAGTAATAACAGGATGGATCGGTTCCGAACTCCGGGTTGAGCTGGAAGCCACGCTCGCGTCTTATCAAGATCGAAACCTCGCTCTCGGGATCCTCGAGATCCCCGAAGAAGCGTGCCTTGGCCGGACAGGCCTCCACGCAGGCGGGCTCGCGCCCCTCCTTCACGCGGTCCATGCAATAGTCGCATTTGGTCGCCATACCGTAGCCGTTCTTCTCTTCCCACCGTGCCTTGGCATACGCTTCGTATGGGTCGAGGTCTCCCTCGGCGTCCGGGAAGTAGGTCTGCCAGCCGTCCACTGTTTGCCGGGCACCATAGGGGCAAGCCTGAATACAATACTTGCAACCCATGCAGAGGTCCTTGTCCACATGGACGATGCCGTTTTCGTCCTGTGTGGTCGCCCCGGTCGGACAGACCTTCAAGCACTCGGGCTCGGCGCATTGTTGACAGATCAGTGGCACCATTTGCCTCAGGGCGGCGGGGAACCGGCCCGTCTCGGCCGGAACGCACCGGGCCCAGTCAATACCGTGTGGCGTGTGATTCGCGGCCTTGCACGCCACCTGGCAGGTATAGCACCCGTAACACCGTTTCAGATCGATGACGAATCCGTAGCGCGGCATGCGCGTTACCTCCCGTCGGCCTTATAGATCTTGACCTTGACACAAGCATCCGAGCCCTGGGTGAGGGAGTCGGTGTGCTTGATATCCGGATTGATCAGGTCATCAAAGAACTGCCCCTTACCTTTGGAGATCGGCGTGCCCCGGGCCCAGTGGCCATGACAACCGGCGATGCCCAACTGCTCTGGGTGCATGCCCTCGACCAGCTTCACCGGCCCCTTGATCTTCCTGCCGTCCGGGTTCTCGACCCAGACGATATCGTGGTCCTTGAGGCCCTTCTTCCGCCCCGTCTCCGCATTGATCTGGATCAGATACACGAACGGATCGTTGACGGATACCTCGTCGAGCCACGGGTTGTTCTGGGTCGAGGACTGGGTATGAAAAGAGGGCCGCCAACAGAAGGCCCACAGGTCGAACTCGGGGTTTTTTTCCTCGTGCGACGGGCACGGGAACCACTCGGCCAGGGGTGTGTAGAAGCGATAGTCGATCAGGTCCTCCCGGCCGTACGAAGCCAGAAGCTTCTTGAGCTTCTCGCCCGATTCGATGAAGTACTCGAAGTAGACCGGCACCCTCACCGGCACAAACCAGCGCCAATACATCTCCTCAACCTTGGTGGGCCATTTCTCCAGGCCGGTTTTCTTCAGGGCCTCCAAGCCCTTTTCCGGCCCCAGGCGGTCTTTGAGCACCCGATCGACGATATCCGGCCAAGTGTGGTCACCCTGGGGATCGAGCTTGTACTCTTCAGCCATCTCCCCGCCATAGCGGACCGGAATGATGTCATTGATGGCCTGGTAGTACTTGTCCGCGATGCCGAGCCGCTTGGCGATCTCCAGCATCATCTCGTTGAAGTCACGACGCTCGTGAAGCGGCTCGATCACCGGCTGTCGAATTTGCCAGACCCAGTGGTCCATCCCGGTCGGGTGGCAAAACGTCGAGGGGAAAGTGACGCACGGCGTATACCGCTCGAGAAAGCAGGCATCGGGCAAGACAATGTCGGCCACCGCCTCGGTGAACTCGTTCTGGTAGATGTTGAACGAGAAGATGAAGT
>CBFDDG010000660.1:0-2583 GCA_965603505.1 uncultured Phycisphaerae bacterium
GGTACGAGTTTGGATGACGTCAACAGTGGCGACGCGAGCGTGTTCGTCAGCCCGGGCCAGACGGCGACCACGTTCGACCCGGAAGATGTTCTCGAATTCGAGCAGACGTACTATTGGCGGGTGGACGAAGTCAATGCGCCGCCGGACTCCAGCGTTCTCACAGGGGCCGTGTGGAGCTTTACCACCGAGCCATACACCTATCCCCTCCAGAACGTGACGGCCACGGCCAGCTCTTCCAGCGCGGCCAAGGGCATGACGCCCGACAAGACCGTAGACGGATCGGGCATGACCGGCGACGAGCACTCGACGGGGGAACCGGACATGTGGCTCAGTGCTCAGTTCACGTCGCTGCCGGCCTGGATCCAGTATGAGTTCGACGACGTCTACAGGCTCTCCGAGCTGTGGGTGTGGAACTCGAACCAGTCCATCGAGTCCTTCATCGGGTTTGGGGCCAAGGACGTGACGATCGAGTACTCGCTGGATGGGGTCGAGTGGAATTCGCTGGGCGATGTGGAGTTCGCTCAGGCCCCCGGCGAAGTCGGCTACACCCCGAATACGACGGTGGATCTGGCGGGCGTGCAGGCGAAGTTCGTCCGATTGACGATCACGAGCAACTGGCGCAGCATGGTGCAGCAGGTCGGCTTGAGCGAAGTGCGGTTCTTCTACGTTCCCATCAAGGCCAGGCAGCCCAATCCCGCTTCGGGTGACAGTGGAGTGCCTCTGGATGCGGTCCTGACCTGGAGGCCGGGACGAGAGGCCACTTCGCACGACGTGTATTTCAGTGACGATCGGGACGCCGTCGCGGATGGGACCGCGCCGGTCGAGACGGTCAGCACGACTCGCTTTGAGCCCACCGGGCTCGAGTTTGGGCTGAACTACTATTGGAAGGTCAACGAGGTTAGTGACGCCGGCGATCCCTCCCTGGAAGGGGACATCTGGAGCTTCTCCACGACCGAATACATGGTCGTGGACGATTTCGAGAGCTACACGGACGATATCGATGCCGGCGAGACCATCTGGCAGACGTGGCTTGACGGTCTGACGAACAACACCGGCTCGATTGTCGGCTACTGGGAGGCGCCGTTTGCCGAGACGAGCATCGTTCACGGCGGCAGGCAATCGATGCCCATGGATTACAACAACGTCAATTCGCCCTATTACAGCGAGGCCGAGCGGACGTTCGATCCCGTGCAGGATTGGACGGTCAACGGCGCCACCGATCTGACCCTCTACGTCCAAGGGAACGCGGCGGCATTCGTCGAGACCGCACCCGGGCAATACCAGATCAGTGCCAACAGCAGCGATATCTGGGGTAACTCCGACAACGGCCGCTTCGTGTACAAGCAGCTCAACGGCGACGGCGAGATTTCCGCCAAGGTCCTCAGTGCGGACAACACCTCCGACTGGGCGAAGGGCGGGGTGATGATCCGCGAGAGCTTGAATCCCGCGTCTTCCTACGCGTTCATGTTCCCGACACCGAGCGGTATCAGGGCCTTCCAGAACCGCCCGAGCGTGGGGGCCGGCGCCATCTCGGCCCACAGTGCCGCCGGCGAGGCCACGTACCCGTTCTGGGTGAAGGTCGAGCGCAAGGGCAACGTGTTCACCGCCTACTATTCGACGGACGGCACGAACTGGATCGTGCAGCCCGACACAGAGAACACCGGCACCGATGCGTCTCCCAATCCGCAGACGATCTCCATGTTGGGCACCGTCTACATCGGCTTGGCCCTGACCAGCAACAACAGCAAGGGCGGCACCTGCCTGGCGGAGTTCTCCGATGTGCTTACATCCGGCTCAGTGAGCGGGCAGTGGCAGGTGGCGGACCTGGGCGACGTGGCGGGCGGCAACGACACCGACGATCTGTACGTCGTGATCCAGGACAGCAGCAACAAGACCGCTGTGGTGACCCACCCGGATCCGGCGGCGGTGAACGCCACCGATTGGATCGAGTGGAGGATCCCATATAGCGATCTTGCCGGCGTGAACCTGACCCGGGTCCAGACGATCTACATCGGCGTGGGCGATCGCGACAACCCGCAGCCTGACGGCGCCGGAAGACTCTTCATCGACGACATCCGCGTCGGCCGTCCCTTGGCGGCGCCACCGGCCATCCCCGGGAATTTCCTGATCAACGGCGACTTTGAGGACGGCGTCATGGACCCGTGGAGTGTATACGGCGACGCTACTGCAGAGGTGGTCTCCGACGAGGCTGTCGAAGGTGCTTCCAGTCTGCATATTACGGTGAACTCGCCCGGTGCGAATTTCTGGGATGCCGGATTGCAGCAGGCCGGGCCCGTGTTCCAGGGGGGCAAGCAATACACGCTGTCCGCCTTTCTCAAATGCAGCGAAGGGACGCTGGACATCAATTTCAAGCCGGAACTGGCCGCCGACCCGTGGACGGGATACGGCGACCAGGTCTTCACCATGACCGACGAATGGACGGAGTTCAGTGTGACGACTCCCGTCTTCGCCGACGATACCAGTCCCACAAGCATCACCTTCCACATCGGTTTTGCCGCGGCTGATTTCTGGATTGACGGCGTGAGGTTCTACGAAGGTGAGTACGTCGCGCCCGGTGAAGAA
>CBFDDG010000661.1:0-2574 GCA_965603505.1 uncultured Phycisphaerae bacterium
TGGAGGCCCGGATCAACGGCCCGCTGCTGGAGCAGGCCGTGCTCAATCTGGTGGACAACGCCATCAAATACAGCGAGCCGGGCGGCACGGTGGAAGTCCGGGCCGAGCAGCAGGAGAGCGAGACCACGATCCGCGTCAAAGACAACGGCTGCGGAATCTCGCCGCAGCATCTGTCGAGGATCTTCGATCGCTTCTATGTCGTCGACAAGAGCCGCAGCCGCAAGCTCGGCGGGACCGGTCTGGGCCTGGCGATCGTCAAGCATATTGTCCAGGTTCACGGGGGGCATGTCACCGTCGAAAGCACGCCGGGCGCGGGTAGCACCTTCGTCATCCATCTCCTACACCAGCCATAGCACACCCCGCGTTCGCGCCTGCCCTGTCTACCCTCCGAGCACCAGATGCCGTCTCTCTCTCTGCACAGCCCCATTCTCAGTGCAGATAGAGCGGCATCTCACCAGGTTTAATGAAATTCTAACAGAAGCCTGATTCGGCCCTAACAGAGCGTCAGTATTCAGATTTGTAGGCGTTGGACGATTACTCCCCGGGATTGGCTTGGGGATGACGCCACGTATCGAAATCGTTTTGGAGACGCGACGATGAAGAAAGGGCAATGGGGAAACGGGGTTCTGGGCTTGTTGGTCCTCTGGGCAACGGTCCTGTTGTGGCCAGCGGCGGCGGGGGCACAGGATGACCTGGCGCAGCTCAAGGCTGAACTGGAGGCGCAGAGGCAAAAGCAGGCCGAGCTGCAGGACCGGATCAATCAGTTGGAGGCGAGACAGAAGCTCAAAGAGCGTGCCATGACCGAAAAGATCGAGCAGGTGGAGGCAAAGGCAGAAAAGGCGGAAGCGAAGGAGCCTGCCGGCGGTCTGCCGGACGACCTGAAATGGCTCGAGAAGATCAAGATCTCCGGCGACTTCCGCTATCGCCACGAGCATATCGACAGCCAGAGGGTGGTCGGCAACCGCTCGGAATGGCGCACTGGCCGGGACCGCGATCGGATTCGCGCTCGTCTAATGATCCGTGCCATCGTGAACGACGAATGGGATGTTGCCTTGCGAATGGCGACAGGGCAGTACGATGTCGTCGGCGATACGATCCTGGCCGACGCCGTCTCGACGAATCAGACCCTGACGGACTTCGGTTCTCGAAAGGACTTCTGGCTCGACCTGGCCTACTTCGATTATCACCCGCTCGCCATCGAGGGGCTGAATGTCATCGGCGGCAAGATGCCGACCCCCTTTTACAAGGTCGGTAAGAACCAGCTCCTGTGGGACGGTGACCTCACCCCCGAGGGCGGCGCATTGCGGTATGTCCGAACTCTCAGCGAATCGGATGCGCTGGCGGTGAGCGGCGGCGGCTTCTGGCTGAACGAGGAATCCTCGGATGTGGATACCTCGCTGTGGGGCATTCAGAGCTACATCAAGCACGCTTTCAGTAAGCCGAATTACATCCTGGCCGGCGCCGGCTGGTACGACTACGGCAACATCCAGGGCCTGGAGGATGAGTATGGAATCGGTCTCGGCAACACGATTGATTCCGTCACCGATGAATGGGTCAATGACTACGATGTCCTCGAGCTCTTTGCCGAATACGGGACCGAGGTGGGGAAACTTCCGCTGGTCGCCTATGGAACGTGGGTCGAGAACACGGCGGCCGCCAGTGCGGACACCGGATGGCTCGTCGGCGCGACGATCGGCAAGGCCAAGGACCCCGGCTCGTGGCAATTCGGGTACAACTACAGAGACGTGGAGCGGGACGCCGTCCTGTCTGTCTGGAGCGACTCCGATTTCAATGGCGGCCTGACCGGCGGCAAGGGACATACCCTCTCGGCGGCCTATCAGGCGTTCAAGAACGTCCAGCTTGCCCTGACCTACTTCCATGGCGAGATCGAACTGACAAGCCCCGACCTCGACTACCGAAGACTGCACGCCGAGCTCGTGGTGAAGTTCTGAGCACAAGTTCGTTCGCGTGGCTAACAAAGTCGCCACGATGAGCCGGGCTCTGTTCGATCGTTTTCTATGGGGCTCCTGTCGCCACGTCATGGGACTCTAATTCCAGTCGAACCTGTTCGACCGTGGCGGCCAATTCCACGGCGTAGTCGTCCTTCACGACGTCGATCGCCTCATTGAGGATCTCCGTCATCAGGTCTGCAGGGATATCGACGATGGTTCCGTGCTCCGCCGCCAGAAGCAGCTTGGCCAACTCCGCTCCCTGCTCAGAGAGAGCATCGATCCGTTCTTCCTGGGTCAGCGCAGCTCCGTACAGTCCGATCTGTTCCCTGAATTCCTTCTCGGCCCCGATGATGAGCGAGGCTGCCACGGCTTCTGTTGTTCCGGCGGTCGCGGCGAGGTCTTCCACATAGGCCTTGCTGAGCAGAATGGGCGCAGACCAGCCTCGCGCGCGTGCGGCCAACATCAATCGCTCGCCGATTTGAGGGTCTTCGTTCTCACAGATGAGCAGATCGACGGCCGTCTCGATCGCGCTATCCGCGACAGTGGGCAGCACCTCTTTGACCAGGGCCCCCGCATTGAACACGCCGCTGAGGAGGAGAAAGAACCTGACCTGCGGCTCCAG
>CBFDDG010000662.1:0-2573 GCA_965603505.1 uncultured Phycisphaerae bacterium
CAACTGTCGCAAGTCCCGTCAGCTCAAAGGCTTCTAATGGGCGATACAGGGCTCGAACCTGTGACCTCGTGCATGTCGAGCACGCGCTCTAGCCAACTGAGCTAATCGCCCGGCCGATCACCGGACGGCAGGGTCCGGCGCTCGATACTACCACATAGTATCGTCTCAATGCCGCCGGGGCTTGTCAAGGGCGGGCGAACTCGGTGCGCTGACCGTTTGGGGGGCTTGTGGACGTTCCCAGCAGCCCGGTTCGGCAGGCACCTGTTTGGATGGCGTCCTGCCCACACGGCCCGCCCCGGCGGGCAAGCAGGTCGGACAAAAAACGCATCTTTTGGCGTGACCCCGGGGGCCGGCGCGGTTATACTTACGGCAAGTAGCCCGGCGGGGTCCACATGGCGGCTCAGCCTGTGCCGGCTTCGGCGGCGGATGCGGATCCGGGCGGGCAGAGATCTTTGAAAAAGCGGATCTGGGGGCGATTGGCTTCGACCGGGCAGGTTGAGGTCTGGGTGGCGTGTCGAGGTTGTCAGGAGGCCTCGTAAAACACCTGGCACTACCTTTACATGCCAATGATGGCTACCGAATGGCTGCCTAGCTAGGCAACCCGTCGGCCCGCGACGCCTGCTAGCGGGTACCGGCGCAGACAGCGGGCTGGCTCGTACGTGCATCGGCTTCCGGCCGGTGCAGCGCCGGGCGGCGTACGGGTGAGATGCAGCCGGGCTCGGCCCGCGGATGACCTGTCGGTTGGTCTGCCAAGGGCTTAAAACTCAAATAGACCGACTACACACGTAGAGGCCCAGGCTGAAATGTTCCGGGACGGGGGTTCGATTCCCCCCGCCTCCAATCCCCAGGATCAAGGACTTACGACCCAAATCGCGGTCCATGCGCAGGTTACGGCGAGCTCGATCAGACCACTCGTGACCAACTGAGACCATCCGAGACCGGTTTCGTCGGGTACCCATCGGGTACCCCGCACCGGCCATTCGATTGCCATTGGACCCGGTTTCACTCGCCGTGATTGATGCTTGGTCACACGGTGTCCATGCAGCAGCGCCCCGGCGTTTGCGTGGGACCGCTGCTTCGCCTGCGAGTTGGGCCGGACAATGTCGATGAGCCCCCGCCCGCGAACGGGCTCCCAGAGCTCTGAGCTGGTCCAAAGGCTCGCCGGCTGGGGTTGACATCGATGTCGGCGGAAGAGACGATACACGGAAATGGCGGAGGCGGCTTACGGCCTTCGTTCACAGTGGCTTTGTACGCGCAGCGGGTTCCACTTCTCGTTGGGAACGTACGGGCGAGCCATCAAATGGCGTTCATCGATCGGCTTAAGTACGATGCGGAGTCGGACGACTGGCTCGTCTGGAAGCACCCCAGCGAGGAGATTCGCCTTGGCGCGCAGGTCGTCGTAAACGAGAGCCAGGAGGCGCTGTTCGTGAAGGGCGGACAGGCCCTCGACGGGCTCGGTCCTGGCACACATACCCTCAGCACCGGCAACATCCCGCTCCTCTCGCGACTGGTCAATCTGCCGTTTGGCGGAAAGACGCCGTTCGCCGCTGAGGTCTGGTACGTCAATGAGCACGCGCGACGAGATCTCCGTTGGGGGACAAAGACCCCAATCCCCTTGATCGATCCCATATAGAATTACCCCATCAACGCCCGAGCCTACGGGCGCTGGGGGGTCCGCGTTCAAGACTCCCGGCTCTTTGTCGGACAGCTCGTAGGAACGCTTAAAGCGTACACGACTGACCAGGTATACGAACACTTCATCGCCCTTGTCATTCAGACCCTGTCAGATCGCCTGGCGAAATACCTCGTTGACCAACAGGTCTCGATTCTCCAGGTCAATGCCAAACTGAACGAGCTTTCCGCTTTCGTCCTTGAGGGCATCCGCCCAGAATTCAGCCGCTTCGGCCTCGAAGCAATCTCATTAAACGTCGAGTCTGTGTCACTTCCTGAACCGGAGCAAGAACGCCTTCAGGAGATCCTCGGCAAGAGGCTTGAAATAGACCAGATCAGTAAGGCGGATGTTGGGCAGGCATACGTAACGAAACGGTCGTTTGACACTCTGGACACAGCGGCCTCCAATCCCGGTAGTGCCGGAGCGATTCTCAATGCAGGCTTGGGGCTCGGACTTGGCGCGTCAGCCGGAGTCGAGGCAGGCAAGCGCTTGGGTGAAGCGGTCGGCAAGGGAGTTGACCCAGCCCCGGCCTCCGAGCAAGAAGACATCGTTGCGAAGCTGGCGAAGCTCAAAGAGGCGCTGGATAACGGACTGATTACGCAGCAAGACTACGACGCGAAGAAAGCTCAGTTTCTCGAGAATATTTGATCACACTGTTTCATAATAGCAGGACAACGACATCCTGCTGCTGCTCCGCTTGCTGTGCTTTTCCTGGCGGCCGCGATCGCCGTCGTGACGATTCCGATACTGATTACGGATGCCTCCACCAGGACCACGGTGTTCTGGATATGTATCGGTTGGACCCTCGTCCTCCTTACGATTGTTTGGAGCGCGCTCTCGCGCTTCCTAGTGCCGTTTCCAGTTGATCGGTTTCGCGTTTGGGGCAGTGGCGCATAACGGT
>CBFDDG010000663.1:0-2558 GCA_965603505.1 uncultured Phycisphaerae bacterium
GACGCAAGGGCGAGACGCCCTCGCCACACTGGCTCATGACCCACGGGCGGGACGCCGGGAAGCAGGTTCACCACCGAGACATAGAGGTCACAAAGAAGAGGACCCGAAGCAACGGAGTCGAGTGCCGCTTACCTGGCTTCGATCCGCGTTTATCAGCGTTCCCAGGCCGTGGCTCGTGCCCCGTGACCTGAAGATACGCCCTTACGGGCACACTACAAACGGCCTTCTCCGTGGCCTCTGGGGGGAAGATTCTTTCGCGGTGCGTCGTTAGTCCCGGCGGGACAATGGTTTACCGACTACTGAATATTGTCCGATTGTTGCATTTTCTTGTTGACACCAGGATATGGTTATTGTACCATACCGATGGTGTCGCCCGCGTGGGCGGCGAGTCATCGGTCATCAATTCGGAGGGCTCATTATGGCGAGTGTTGCACAGATTCAGGCCAATCGGTTGAATGCGCAGAAGTCCACCGGGCCGCGTACGGCCGCGGGGAAGGAAAGGGCCTCCCGCAACGCGCTCAAGCATGGCCTCTTGGCGCGCGAGGCGGTCATTCAAGGAGAAGATCCGGAGGAATTCGAGCTGTACCGGGAGGGGATGCTGGAGGCGCTGGTCCCCGCCGGGCCGGTGGAGGCGATGCTGGCGGAGCGGGTCGTGGGGCTCTCCTGGCGGCTGCGCCGGGCGGAACGGCTCCAGAACGCGGCCTTCACAGCGCTGGACGGCGGGGAGCCGACGCCGCTGCTGGACGCCCGGCACGAAGAGTGGAAGCAGCTCAAGGGCAGCGAGTGGGATCGGGGCATTGCCGGCGTGGTCGACGAGAACCCCGGTCTGGGCCAAGTGGTGGTGGCGGACTTCGCCGAGGCGCGGGTGCTGGACCGGCTACTGATGTATGAACGCCGGATCGAGAGCAGTCTGTACCGCACGATGGCCCAACTGCGCAAGGAGCAGCAGGCACGCGCAGCGGCGGCCACGCCGGAAGAGGCCTCCCATTCGGAGGACGGCCCTCCGGCGGGTCAGGAGTCCGTGACCCCGGCGAAATTGGCTTCGTTTGGCGCAGATGTGGTGCCGGGCTCCCAAATGGGGGAGACCGCATTTGGAGGCTCAGAACCGCCTGCCGGGGTGGCCCATCACTCCAATATCCCATCATTCCACGATTCCAGCCACGTTTTGGATGTGCCGGCCGAGGGAAAATCGTGCGAAACGAACCCAATCTCGGGAGGAGTCTCAAGTTGGGCGTGTCAAGGGGCGAGCGAGCAATTGGCAGAGGAGCGAGCGGATGAAGCTGGTGCGAAACAAAGCCAATTCGAGGAGAGTTTCAAGTGTGAAATGTCAAGTGTTAGGCCAGGGAGGCGGTCGGGGATTTGGCTGGCGGGACCGGGGGTGGGTCGCTATGATTGTGGGCCGGTGATGGCCGGGGTCGTCGCGGCGTCGCAATGAGAGAGAGGTTGGCTCAAGGGAGGTATAGCCATGAAGAGCTTGTCGTCGATTCTGACCGCGGGTCTGGTGTCGATCTGCCTGCTGGGCAGCGCGAGCCCGGCCGCCGGGCCGGATGACCTGTATGGCCTGGCCCGCATCCGCAAGGGGGTCAAGACGAAACGCGTCAGCAGCTACGATCGAACGGGCGGCAACAACGACCGATTCGAGCACATCAAGGACGGCCAGACGCGCGAGCTGTTCAACGTCAAAGGCGCCGGCATCATCAACCACATCTGGATCACCATCGCCCCGCCGCCCGAGCGTCTCAGCCGGAATGACATCATCCTGCGCATGTACTGGGATGGGGACGAGTTTCCGTCTGTCGAATCGCCTATCGGTCCGTTCTTCGGCCAGGGATGGAATGAAAGCTACCCCTTCGTGAGCCTGCCACTGGCGGTCGGCCCCGTCGAGGGCCGGGCTATCGTTTCTTACTTCGCGATGCCCTTCGCCAACGGCGCCAAGATCGAGATTGAGAATCAGACCGGCCGACAGATCGACGCCTTCTACTATTACGTGGACTACGTCGAACTCGAGAAACTCCCTGAGGACATGGGGCGGTTCTGCGCCTGGTACAACCACGAGCTGACCGAGGCCCTGCCCGACGGCGAGAACGAGTGGTCCGTGCTCGGCCCGCAGGGACAAAATCCGAAGGGCGAGCGGAATTACCTGTTCGCCGACATCAAGGGCAAAGGCCATTTCGTCGGCGTCAACTACTACGTCCACTGCCCATCCCCCATCTGGTACGGCGAAGGGGACGACATGATCTTCATTGACGGCAGCGAGACCCCGACCCTGCACGGCACGGGAACCGAGGACTACTTCAACACGTCCTGGTGCCCGAAGACCCTGTACACGCATCCGTATTTCGGCTATGCCCGTGTGAATGACGACGTCGGCTGGCTGGGCCGGACCCATCTGTACCGATTCCACATCAGCGACCCGCTATACTTCGATGAATCCCTGAAGTTCACCATCGAACACGGGCACAACAACTGCCTGACGCTCGATCTCGCCAGCGTCGCCTACTGGTACCAGGCCCCGCCTCTGAGCAAGCTGCCGCCGATGCCGGACAAGGAGGCGAGAA
>CBFDDG010000664.1:0-2545 GCA_965603505.1 uncultured Phycisphaerae bacterium
AGCGCGACGGACGATGGGCTTGCCATCAGGCGAACCGGCCCCGTACGTGGTTCCGCAGACTGGACGCACCAGTATGGCGATGTTGCGAACTCCGTCTGCTCGAAAGACCAGCTCAAGCCCCCTCTTGGGATCCTCTGGTTTGGGGAGGAATCCGATTTCGGCGATGTCCTGCCCCGCCACGCCCATGGTCCGCCCGAGCAGGTTGTCGGTGGAAGGCTGTTCATCGAGGGGGTCGATTCGTTCAGTGCGAGGGACGTATACACCGGCCGGATCCTGTGGAAGAAACCGCTCAAGCCGAAGGCAAACTTCGGTGTCTACTACGATGCTTCGTACAAGCATGATTTCCGCGACCTCAGCTACAACCAGGGCCATATCCCCGGAGCCAATGTACGAGGAACGGACTTCGTCGCCGCGCACGACCGAATCTATCTCATCCAGGAAAACGAGTGCCTGGTCCTGGACCCCGAAACGGGACAGACCCTGAAGGTGTTCTCATTGCCTGGTCAGGGCGAAGGACAACGCGCGCACTGGGCCTATATAGGAGTCTATGAGGACTACCTCCTCGCAGGCGCCGGCTTCGTGCGGTACTCCCCCCTGCTCAAACCGACCGATAAAAAGTCCGGTCTGTCGGCCCGGTTCGCCGACAAGAGCGCCAGCAGATCGCTCGTAGTGATGAACCGCTACGACGGCAGGATTCTGTGGACCATGGACGCCCAGGATGGCTTCATCCACAATGGGATCGTCGCAGGGGACGAGAAGGTCTTTTTCCTCGATGCGGCACCACCCTATGTGCGGAGGTACGGGCAGAAGAAGGGCGGGGCCCCGAAGGCCAGACTCTTTGCAGTCGATATCCATACGGGCCGGGTCATCTGGGAAGATCATGACTGTGCTTTCGGGAGTTGGTTGAGCTTTTCCGATCAGTTCGGCGTCCTTCTGCAGGCCCACCGGAAATCGCGCGACATGCTCTGGGAGCCGGGGAATCAAATGGCCGCCTTTCGGGCGGAGACCGGCGAAGTTCTCTGGGACAGAGAAATGGAATACACGGGACCCTGCATGATTCGGGGAGGCACGATCTTTACGCAGGAGAGTGCCTACGATCTCCTCACGGGCCGGCAGCAAACGTATCCGCATCCGCTGACCGGTCAGAGGATCCCATGGGAGTATGCGCGGAACTACGGGTGTGGCACCGCGATTGCCAGCGAGAGCATTCTGACCTTCCGGTCGGCCGCGGCGGGCTACTATGATCTGACCAACAACGGCGGCACGGGCAATTTCGGCGGGTTCCGATCCGGCTGCAGCTCCAACCTGGTCGTCGCCAACGGCGTTCTCAATGCGCCCGATTACACGAGAACGTGCACGTGCAGCTACCAGAACCAGACATCACTGGCAATGATCCACATGCCGGACGTGGAGATGTGGACGTTCAGCCGGGTCGAACCGAGCGACGCTCCAATTGATCGCGTCGGTATCAACCTGGGCGCCCCGGGTGACCGCAAGGCGCCAAATGGGACGCTCTGGCTGGAATACCCGAGTGTTGGAGGATCCTCGCCAGAGTTGGATGTTGCACTGACGCCGGAGGATCCCACATGGTTCCGCCGACATTCACTGCGCTTGCACAACGGCCAGATCAAGTGGGTCGAAGCCTCCGGGGCGAAAGGTCTGCGTTCCATTCGCATCAGATTGTTGGCTCTCCAAGAACAGGAAGCACATCTGGAGGACGACGGCCAGGCAACTACGGCGCGCGGGACCTCTACCGTGCGTCTGCACTTCATGGAGCCTGAGGACAACAAGAAGCCGGGGGAACGACGCTTCGATATCGCCCTGAACGGGCGAACCGTTCTGAAGGACTTCGATATTGTCGCGGAAGCCAAATCCCCCAACGTCGGAATCGTCAAGACATTCACAGGGATTCAAGCGTCCGACTTCCTGAACGTCGCGTTGACGCCTGCCGACGCGAACAGCGAAACGGTCCTCTGCGGCATCGAAATCACGCATGTCAGGACTCGATCAATTTGTACACCTGATGTGCCTGCCGCGCACGGCGATAGGATGTCCCGGTTATCGTTGAGAACTGATTGAAGGAGATCACGCGGCCTGGATAACAGATGAGTGACGTCCACTGCTTCACTGACTTCTGCTGGCGTCTGGCTTCATTTATGGCCATGATCGGATTTCTTTCCCGTCAGATGTCGCTGTTGCCATTCATATATGGATGGTATAGCCGGTACTGGCCGGTCAGGCTGTGCCGACGGCAGGATCTTGTTTCCATCGGACAGGGCCAGGTCGGCTTTGCCTGAGACAAGACGGCCGTTACCCCCACAGAGACGATTGTCCGTTGCTTCAATGCCAACGCAGTCAGCCGTGGCCAAGTGGATCATCGACGATGCTTCATCTTTCAGTACGAATACATTGCCTTTGATGATGTGATCGAAGCTAACGGTCTTAGCGAAAACGCCGGGACCGCTGTCGACGGCAAAACGATTGTGCAGAATCAGCCAGTTCTCATTCATGCCGCCCATCCAGAGCCCGGCCCTTGGTGAGCTGA
>CBFDDG010000665.1:0-2543 GCA_965603505.1 uncultured Phycisphaerae bacterium
GGCCTGTCCCGGCCCGCGTCACGCCGGATATGCCCACCGCCAATCCCGTCGCCAGCACCGTATCTCTAAGAAACTCACGTCGAGAGAAACCCTGATCCGCCATAATCCAACACTCCTCAACACAAAGCCTGCACGTTATGCCTGCCACTCAAGCTGCCGCCCGGCAGCCCTCCCACAAGTATGAGCCCCGCGACGCAAACAGGCAAGCCCAATCCAGGGTATGCGTGATTAGCCTGTACGGCGAAGGAGCCAGCGTGCTTGGGTTCCGGCGGCCTGATTCCAGCATCAGCGGAGCGGTTTCCAGATGACGCGGCAGAGGGTACAATGCCTGCGTGGATGCAGAATGGGTTGGTTGTTGGAGGATTCACCGATGGTGTCTCGCAGGGTTGCGATATGGTGTGTCCTGGCGTTTGTAGTCCTTATGATGGGCGTTGCTGGGGCGGCTCAGGAGACCGTGTTGAGTACGCCGCAGGGACAGGTGGGCAAGTACGAAAAGCTGGAGCTGCTCATCGACGTCGGGCGGGAGTATGGCAATCCGTTCGATCCGTGCGAGGTCGAGGTCAACGTACTTGTAACGGAACCGGATGGGGATTTTCTCGTTCTGCCGGCGTTCTTTGGACAGGACTGTGAGCGGCAGGATCGCACGCGCAGCGGCAAGGCAACCGCGTGGTGCTATCCGCGTGGCGCCGGTTCGTGGAAGGCGCGATTCGCCCCCATGGAGGTCGGGACCTATACCGCCGTCGCATCGCTACGGGATTCGTCCGGGCAGAGTTCTTCGGTACCCATTCAGTTCGCATGCGTGGATTCCCCGCACAAAGGATTCCTGCGTGCCGGCAGGGACGATCCGAGGTTCCTCGAATTCACCGAAGGCGAGCCGTTCTTCGCCATCGGCCAGAACCTCGCCTTCATCGGCGAGGGACAGTACGTCACGGTGCCGAAAGCCGAGGAGATTCTCGGCCGGCTCGCGGAAAACGGTGCGAACTTCGTGCGCATCTGGACCTGTTGCCAGGATTGGGCCCTGGCCATCGAGGCCCGCAAGAGCGCGTGGACCCGCTCCTGGACGCGCGAGTCTCCCATCGTGCCCGTACCCGGCAGCCAAGCTGAATCGCAGCCGAGGAAATGCGTCAAAGTCGAGGGCCAGAACGGCGCGTCAATCACGGCGAATCCTTCTCACCCGGTCGCCTTGCGACCCGGCACGAAATATGTCATTTCGGGGAAATTGAGCATGGCTGGTCCGGCGGCGGTGCGACTACAGGTCGGCGGCAACGAGTGGCAAATTGCCGCCGGTGCATCCGAGTGGCAGACATTTGAAAAGGCATTCACAACGAGGGCCAACGAGTATTGGCTCGGTCGAGTTGCCTTTAGTCTCGTGGGGGCAGGGGCGGCCTGGCTCGACGGAGTATCGCTGAAGGAAACGGGCGGCGGCGCGGAACTGCTCTGGGAAGCGGACGTGAATCGGCCCGTACGCGGGTACTACAATCCACTCGACTGCTTCATGCTCGATCAGATCGTCGAAGCCGCCGAGCGGAACGGCATCTATCTCATGCTGTGTGCGATCACGCGCGACCTGTACATGGACGCGCTTTCGGAAGTTGACAGCCCGGAGTACCGCCGGGCCGCCGAAGATGCGAAGAAGTTCATGCGATACACCGTCGCACGATGGGGCTATTCCACCAGCGTCGCTGCGTGGGAGTACTTCAACGAGATGGACCCGGGAAAGCCGACCGACCGTTTCTATGCGGACGTCGGTCGCTATCTCGAACAAATCGACATCTATCGTCACTTGCGCACGACGAGCACCTGGCATCCGTCTGCGCGGGACTGCGGACATCCGCAGCTCGACATCGCGCAGGAGCATCACTACATGCGCCCGGACGATGACGACTTCAAGGATGAGGTCGAATCCATCATTCGCCAAAGCACCTGGCTGCGCGAGCACGCCACGAACAAGCCGGTGCTGATCGGCGAGTTCGGCCTGGCCACGACGAAATGGGGCCTGAGCGACTACATGAAGCAGGACCGCGAGGGTGTGCACTTTCACAACTGCCTGTGGGCTTCGGCCTTCACCGGCGTCTCCGGCACGGCGATGTTCTGGTGGTGGGAGCAGTTGGACCTGCACGACGCCTACCGGCACTACAAGCCGCTCGCGACTTTTCTGCAGGGCGCCTCCCCCGGCGGCCTGCAACAAGCGACGGCCGCGGCGTCTGATCCTCGCATCCACGTCCTCGGCTACCAGGGCGGCGACCGCGCCTACCTGTGGCTCGTCAACCGGCAGGCGACGTGGTGGAACCTCGTCATGGAGAAACACGAGCCCGACCCGATCGAATCGGCGACAATCATCATCGACGGTCTTGCCCCGCAGAGCTATACCGTCCTCTGGTGGGACACGCACAAAGGGGAGCCCGTGAGCCGACACACGATTTCATCGAGCAACGGGCGGCACCAGTTATCCGTCCCGTCCTTCACTCGTGACCTCGCCTGCAAAGTGGTCCCTGCCACATTCGCGGATTGATCGCCCAAGATGGCCCATCGAAAGGAGCTTG
>CBFDDG010000666.1:0-2518 GCA_965603505.1 uncultured Phycisphaerae bacterium
TACTAGCTCATGAAGCCGGTACCGCTGACTCTTTTCATCCCAGTCGAGAAGACTAAATCGCAACAGCTCTCCCAGTCGACGGAGTGCCGTATCGGTCTTCACCTGCCAGATGTTCGCTCCCGCAAGGGAATGGATCATTCCTCGGAATACCGACAGCATGCAGAATGGCTGGCGCAACTTGCGCGGCAACAGCCGATAGCTTAGCGTCAATGATGCCTCGACAGTAAGCTCGACCCCCTCTTTCCCAATTCGGCGTAGTCGTGTTTGTTCATCCGTCAACTGCTGGGCGTATTGGGAGGGAGAGATGTCCTTTCGCACTTCGAGCAGGCTCGCTGCTGCTCGCAGCGCAAGAGGCAGATGTCCGCACAACTGGGCAATGGTGTCGGCCTTGGCTGCAATCCGCCGGCATATCCGTCGCAGCAGCCGACGCGACTGTCCCTTTGGCAGAATCCCAAGGTCAACTGCCACCGTCCCAGGCAACTCGAAGCGCTGGCGGGAGGTAACCAGCATCCAGCAAGTCTGCGGCGGGATCAGCGGACGAACTTGGTCGGCGTCCAAAGCGTTGTCAAAGAACAACAGCACCCGCTTATCGTGAAGCACAGATCGGTAGATCGATGCCAATTGCTCCACCTCCTCCGGAAGCGTAAGAGCCGGCTCAAACGCGTGGATGACACGAGCCATCGCTTCCCCCGGCGTGAGCGGTTGCTGCTCACTCGCTCCCTGAAGGTCGAGGAAGATCTGCCCACCGGGGAACTCTTGCGCCATGCGGTTAGCCGCAACGAGGGCAAGTGCTGTCTTCCCAACACCGGCCATGCCCCGAACGCACGAGATAACAGTCCCCATCTCGCCCGTCTCAAAGGACTCGCTCAGTAGCCGGAGCTCCCGCTCGCGGCCTGTGAAATCCGGCGGCGCAGAGGGTAATTGGTGAAGGGGGCGGATTCTCCCAGGCGTAATCTGCCGAGCGGACAGGCCGAAGCCAAAGAACTCATCGAGAATCTGCGGATGGTTCTTGACCATCATATCCAATTCCGTCTTTGCCCACCAACGGCAGGCGTAGCCCAGAGCGGCACACCGACGATCGACACAATTCCGTGTAGCTGCAGATACAGGCGCGGCCACGACAAAGACAATGCCGGCAAGCTTGGAGGCAGCGCTCGCCTCGACGTGCGCGTGAATCTTGTCGACTTCTCCAATCAGATCTTTGCGCGTGACCTTGGCTCTTCGTTTGCATTGGAACCACCATAGTCCTCTGCCCTTCCGAGTCGTTTTCCAGGCTTTCACGTCGCATCCATCATCCCCCCCCAACAGACCCACATGCTCAGGATTCTTGTAGCCCTCTGCCTTGGCCAACCACAGGCACAATCTCTCGAAATCGCCTGCTGATAGATCCTCGAAATGAAGCGGATGCCGCGTCGCAGCGAAGTGAGGTTTCAGGACGTCATCCGCCCTTGAATTCGTGTCGCTTAACCCCTTCTTTCTCCCCATGGACTTTGCTCCTTTGCCTGCATTCCACGGGGATTGTATCGGAAACCGCCCGGCCGTTCAAACACCATTTCCCCCGTCTCCCGAATGGCTTGTGCCCAAGCGCATCGCCACACGTGAGACACCACGATATGGTCGCCGGCGACATCCATCCTCTGGCACGGAGTAATGCAGCACTTGATCCGGCTGCTCTAACTTGGCCGCATACGTTCGTCGTGCCGAAGTACGCGAGCATGCTCGAATACAAGCAGTTCCCGCCGGCCAATCACTTCCACATGACGTGGAACCTGCCGGTGGCCCGCCTCCAGCACTGGATGGATCTGATGGGTGTGCTGAGCGTCACGCCCTGGGCCGCCCGACCCAACTTCGTCGAGAGCGTGGACCGCCCGCAACCCCTGCTCCACCTCATCAACGGCGGCGAAGAGGCCTACAAAATGCGACGAGGCTGAGGCGGCACGCTGTCACCGAAGAGCTCAAGAGGAATCTCAGGACTCCTCTTTCTTTGCGCCCTGCCCGCAGAGAGAATCCCGGTCGTCCTCGCCCGTGCGCGAAAGAATCTGTACTCACCCTGAGAAATCCTGGCCCACGATTCGTCCCGATGGCGCTTAGTCCATTAGAGGGATGAACGAAAGGGCCGAACATGAACGGATGGCTGAAGATAATCGCGGAGCCGGTGACCGCCCCGGAGTTCGGACTGGACCTGGCGTATCCCGGATTCAGCGATTTGCTGCCTGTCGCCATCATCTGTGGCGTCTCGATCCTGCTCACCGCCCTGTGGGTGCTGGCTCTGACCGGTTATGCACGGCCGAACGACAAGGACCTTGCCCAACCACTTGAGTGAGTGCATCCGTCCGGGTAGACTGTCCGCAGCAGCACGGGTTGATTCCGATTGGTGTTCCGGAATCGAACCCGTGGTCCGAAACACCCGGACGGAAATCTGAGGGGAGCCATGAGCGAGGTCACGCGCATCCTGAATGCGATGGAACAGGGCAACGGGCGGGCTATCGACGAACTGCTTCCGGCGGTCTATCAAGAG
>CBFDDG010000667.1:0-2506 GCA_965603505.1 uncultured Phycisphaerae bacterium
GGTCTTCGTGCCGGCCGATGCACTGGCGGACGTGACCAATGCCGTCTTCGAGGCCGGTGCGGGATGGATCGGCAATTACCGCAACTGCGGGTTCCAGACGGAAGGGACCGGGACATTCGAGCCGCTCAAGGGTGCGAAGCCGGCTGTCGGCCGCAAGGGCCGGCTCGAAAAGGTCCAGGAGGTGCGATTCGAGACACTCGTGCCGGCCGAGAAACTCCAGGCCGTCGTCGATGCCATCAGGAAGACCCATCCTTACGAAGAGCCGGCATTTGACATCTACAAGCTTTTCGATTATGAAGGCCGGTTTGGATTGGGTAGAATCGGCACGCTGGCTGAGCCGATGCGACTGAGCCGGATCATCGACAGGGTCAAGCAGCGAACGGGAGCAAAGGCGGTTGGACTGGTCGGCGATCAGAAGCGGCTCGTGCGAAAGGCGGCCGTCTGTGCCGGCACCTGTGGCGAGATTCTCAATCTCGTCATCGCGGCAGGGGCCGACTTGTACCTGACGGGCGAATTGAAGCACCATCAGGCCCTGGCGGCCCAGGAAGCCGGCCTGACCTGTATCTGCCTGAGCCACACCGTCTCGGAGCGGTTTATCCTGAAGAAGGTCGCCAGGCGGATCAGAGAGCTTGCTCCCGAGCTGACCATCAAGGTCAGCAGGAAAGACGCCGACCCATTCACGTGGAAAACGATATGACAGACGAAAACAAAGATGGATTGAACGAAGAGAATCAGGCAACCATTGAGCAGGCCGATGGGCCCGAAGAGGATCTGCAGGAAGCTGAACAGACCGTCGACAATCCGCCTGAAGGCGAAGACGAGCCGGTTCAGGAACTCGGGGCACCCATCGACGAGGAAGAGGACCCATCGGAGGATCTGCAGGGAGCCGGGCAAGCCGGAGACAGTCTCGCGGAAGGTGAACAAAAAGTAGAATCGACAGACGAGCAGATCGACTGGACGGACGACGGCCCGGCCGATGAGCCCGAAGAGGATCTGCAGACAGTCGAACAAACAATGGACGATCTGCCCGAGGGTGAAGAGGAACCGGATCAGGAATCCGTCGAATCGATGGACGAGGAAGACGAGGCATCGGATGAGGGCGAGGCCGATGTGCAGACGGAGGAGCCCGCCGAACCGGAGCAGGCGCCGACGGTGGAATCCGTCGTTGAGGCGATTCTCTTCGCGACGGACGAACCGTTGACCGAGAGCCGGCTGGCGAATATTGTGGAGACGACCACCAAGCAGGTTCGTACGTGCATCAAGGACCTGAACGCAAAGTACGAAGCGAACCACAGCGCGTTTCGAATCGAGCAGATTGCAGGCGGCTGCCAGATGCTCACGCTGAGCACGTACAATCACTGGCTCAAGAAGATGCTCCGAGCCCGCAGCGACAGCAAGCTCAGCCCGGCCGCGATGGAGACGCTGGCCATCATCGCCTACAAGCAGCCGGTCATCCGGGCGGATATCGAGGCGATCCGCGGCGTGGCCGTCGGCGAGGTCGTCCGAAGCATCATGTACAAGGGCCTCGTCAAGATCGTGGGCCGTGCCGAGGTCTTGGGCAGGCCGATGCTGTACGGAACCACAAGAAAATTCCTTGAGGTGTTTGGACTCAATTCCCTGAAGGACCTGCCGAAGGCGGAAGAGCTGAAGAACCCCGACCGGGGATGACGCCTTCAGGACGAATCCGGGTCTACGACAAGATCGTGGGAAATGCCCCGGATGTCATTGCGAGCCGGCCGAAGGCCGGCGCGGCAATCTCAACCCCCGGCGTTCTCCGAGATTGCTTCGTCGGCGTACGCCTCCTCGCAATGACATCCTTCTTATCCTCGGCCGCCACTTTCTTATCGTGCACCCACGAATCCCTGCACGCGGGGAGAACCTTCCATCCGACAGGCAGATCCTTCGGCTTCGCCTCAGGATGACAGCGTGCGCACGGCGCGAGTATTTTCCAGATGCGTATGAGACCCGCTCGTTAGTCCCAGGGCAGCTCGGAAACATCGGGGGCGACCGCGTGCGTGGGCCGCGGATGCTCCGCATTGAAGACGTAGAGCTTGTCCTTCGGCTCGATGACCACGGAGTCTTCGTCGATGCAGCCGGCGCCGTCGATGACATCGGCGAGGGACAGCCCGAGGTGCTTCGCGAGGAACTTATAGGCGCCGATCCGTTTCGAGCGGCCGTAATCGTGCCCTTCCTCCGGCAGGTGCAGGTACTCGACCTTGTCGCCCGCATCGTACAATTCGTAGACCTCGCGAATGTAAGGATACTCAACGTTCGGCGTGTTCTTGGTCCAGTCCTTGCCGTCGGAGATGAGCATGAGTGGACGCGGCGCCGCCGAAGCGGCAATCTCGACGTTGTTCGTCTCGTGGCCCTTGCTCTTATGGATGGGCATGCCGCTCTCGCAGACGCAGCCGCCGAAGAAATGGGCCGAGACCATCACGACCGGAATGGCCACGGCGATCCGGTTGTCCACGGCGGTCAACAGGAACGTCTGCGTCCCCCCGCCGGA
>CBFDDG010000668.1:0-2500 GCA_965603505.1 uncultured Phycisphaerae bacterium
TCCGAGTTTCGCCGCCGGTTTCGACTTGGCGGAAAGGAGGCGGCCTACCTCCGCGAGAAAGGGCTGGACACGGTCCTCGAACATGCGCGTGAATTCGTCGAAAAACGCCTTGCGCCGGCGGCCCCGGCCAACGACGGTCGGCAAACGCCGATGAGGAATCACCCGGTGTTCGTCGCCCAGCACGCAACAGGGACCTGTTGTCGCGGCTGCCTGGAAAAATGGCACAAGATCCCAAAGGGCCGGCCTTTGTCCGACGAGGAAGTTGCCTATGTTGTCGGCGTCATCCAGTGCTGGTTGGTGCAGCAGAGCGTCTGACCCGGGCTGTGTGGGCGCAAACTGCCGTTTCGTCCGAAAAAAGCTTTGTACTCGGAAGGCCGCGGCAGTATACTGTCAACCCGAAAAAGAAGTTGCCCGAGAATGGAAATGTCGGAACGGATTCCGAAAATCGTTGTCATCGGCGGCACCTGCATTGATCTGGCCATCAGGTGCAACCAAGTTCCCGCCCCCGGCCAAGCCCAGAGTGGTTCGGCCCTGTCCTGTACCATCGCCGGCCCGGGTCCGACCCAGGCCATCCAGGCGGCCCTGTGCCGTTGCGAAGTCTCCCTCGTCAGCAAGGTCGGCGGCGACGCCTTCGCCCAGATGGCTCTCAAGAGCCTGGCTGAGTACAAGGTCGATACCGAATACGTCTTTTTCGCCGAGGCCAAGAACACCGGCATCGTGGTGACCATGGTCAATTCTGAGGGCGAGAACGCCGTCTGTCACTACACGGGGGCCAACAGCGCCCTGCAGCCCGCGGATATCAAGATGGCCGAGGAGCGTATCGCCGAAGCGGATATCTGCCTGATTCACGGCTGCCTGCCGCAGGAGGCGATTGTCACGGCGATTCATTGTGCGAATCTGCACAGAACTCCGGTGATCCTCAACCCCGCTCGGCCGATTGAGCAAACGGGCCAGCACGATGTTGATCTGCCCTCCGAATACTTCGCCACCGATGTTCTGATTCCCAACCTCGAGGAGGCTGCGGAGATCGCCGATCAGTTGGGCGCCGACATCCGCGTAGCCAAGTTGATCGGTTCCGATCTGGTCGCCCGTGGGGCGCGATGCGCCGTCATCACGATGGGCGGCCGCGGCTGCGTCGTCGTGGACCGCACGGGGGCCAACCATGTCCCGGCGTTTGAGATCGATTTGGTGGATCGGACGGGCAGCGGGGACGCCTTCGCCGGGGCGCTCGCCGCTTACTGCGCGGTCAAGCCTGACGTGCGAGAGGCCGTCAAATTCGCTTCCGCCGCCGGCGCCCTGGTCTGCACGAAGTTCGGCGCCGTCGAGGCCCTGCCCACCAAAGCCGAGATCATCCAACTGCTCCAGCGAGAAGACATCGACCTGCTCCACGACAGCCAGTAGGATCGTTCGCGAATTACTTGCGGGCGAAGTAGAGTTTCCCCAAGAGTTGCCCGTGGTCGCGAATGCTGTCGGCCTGCTCGGCGATAAAGGTGTCGATGGCTTTTGTCGCGCCGCGGAAGTGGTCGTTGTCGTAGTCGTCGAAGACACAGTAGCCGCCGGGTGCCAGGCGCGGCCACACGGCCCGGGCCGCGTAAAGCATGCTGTCGTGCAAGTCACAGTCGATGAACGCCAGGCAAAAAGGTCCACGCAAAGACTCCAGAGTATCCTGGAAGAAGCCTCTGACCAGCACGACCCCATCCGCCACGCGCAGACGCTTGAGCTTGCGCTGAATATAGCCAAAGTCGTTGTCCGTGTAGTCCTGACAGTCGGAAGCGTCATCCAGCGTCTTTTCTCGCGAGATTTCGGCCGGGTCGAAGCCTTCGAAGCTGTCGCACGCATAGATTTTCTTGTCCGATTTTCGCATTTGCAGATGACGGGCCATCTGGACGGTCGTGCCGCACAGGAAACAGCCGCACTCGATGACGTCGCCCGGCACGTCCAGCGCAGTATCCAGTCTCGCCAGCAGAGCGCTCAGCTCATCCGGCGGCAGGCTCTGCTCGTACCGAATGGAATCCAGCGCATACAGGGAAGGCCGGCAGAGGAGGACCTCCCGCTTTAATCGCTGCCGCCATCGCGGAGCAAGGCACTTACGCAATCGCCATACGACACCAGCCATTCCTTCACCTTTCGAACCGGGCATAGCTTCCATCATTTCCAAGGGCGCACGCATTGTATCAGAACGCGGCACGATGCATAGCGCCGGGCCTGACGCGGTGAGACCTGACGGCCCTCCCAGGGTCTGCATCGCGCGCCCTACTACCGCGCCGGGTGCCATGCCTACGCTCGGTAAGCATGTCTTGCCCTTGGATCCAGCATGGCTACGCAAGCGCAGCAATGGCACCCTCTTTCGAGCGTCAGCCAGGTCTGCGCAAGCACACGTCGGGCACCCCGTTCGGCACAGGGGTACGCGACCGTTGTTGGCAGGTCCTGCGAAAGCCCCCCGGGCTTGTCCTTTCGACCAAGGCCGAAGGCGGCGCGGAGAGATCTGCCCGCGAACGAG
>CBFDDG010000669.1:0-2495 GCA_965603505.1 uncultured Phycisphaerae bacterium
GCCTTCGAAGAGCTTCTGGCGCGCGTTCGCGCGTTGTTGCGCCGCGGCTATCAAGAGAAGAACCCTCGCATCAAGATCAAGGACCTGGCCATCGAGCTGGCCGCACAGAGAGTCTGGCGCGGGCGCGAGGAAATCCACCTGACGCGGAGAGAATACGCCCTTCTCGAATATTTGGCGATGCGGGCCGGCCAGACCGTCTCCCGCTCAGATATATGGGAGCACACGTACGACTTCAACACGTCGGCCTCCAGCAACGTAGTGGACGTGTACATCGGCTATCTGCGACGAAAAATTGAACGACCTGATAAGCCCGCCCTGATTCACACCGTCCGCGGGCAGGGGTATCGATTGGGAGCGGAATCGTGATGCGTTCGCTTCGAGCCCGCTTGCTGGCCGGTGTCGTCGGCGGCATGATCCTGCTGCTGACCGTTTTCAGCCTGCTTCTGTACGGCGTGATCGCCGGCGCGCTGATGAACGAATTTGACGCGTCGCTGCTTTCGGCCGCCCAGATGCTGGCCGCCTCGGTCGAACACGATGGAGACGAGATCGAGCTGGAGTTCGAAGCGCAGCGGATGCCGGAGTTTCAGAACACTGGGTTGCGCACCTACTACAAACTCTGGGGACCTGACGGGACCGTCGTGGCGAAATCCCCTCTGTCGGACATGCCCGATCTCCGCCGCGTTGACGGTCTGCTCAAGGCGCCCGTCTTTGCGACGTCACGAGACAGAAATGGCCAGACTCAGCGAACCGTCTGCTTGAAGTTCGTGCCGCGGAGCGCAGACAGTGATGAAGAGGCGACCGGCCGGCCGGCGGAACAGCCAATGGTTACGCTGGTGATTGCACGCGACGCCGGCGGTTTGCAGGACCAACTGCGGTTCTTGCGCTGGCTCCTGTTGATCGCCTCCATCGTGGTGGTCCTGCTGTCTTTCCTGATCGCCGGTCTGGTCGTCGGGCAGGGTCTTCGTCCCTTGAATGCGATTGCCGCCGAGATTGCAGCTATCCGCGAGAACGACCTGACGGCGCGAATCGGCGCCCAGCACGTACCGGCGGAGGCGGCCCCCATCAAGAATCGCCTCAACGAACTGTTGTCTCGCCTGGAAGCCTCGTTCCACCGGGAGCGACAGTTCAATGCGGACGTCGCCCACGAGTTGCGCACCCCGTTGGCCGGAATACGCTCCACGATCGAGGTGACGCTTACTCGCCCGCGGGATGCGACGGAATACCAGGCCGCCCTTTCCGACTGTCTGGAGATCAGCGAAGGTATGCAGTCGGTGGTGAACAATCTGCTGATGCTCACCCGGCTGGACACTCAGCGAATCGGCTTCAAAACCGAACCGGTCCAACTCGCCGAGCTGGTCGATTCCGGTTGGCGTCCGTTCGCCGACCGAGCCCATGAGCGCCATGTGGCCTTTGAGAACCGCATTGCCGCCGAGATGTCCTTTCAATCGGATCGCGAGCACCTGTCCATGGTCTTCGCAAACCTCCTGGCCAACGCCATCGAATATGCCGATGAGGGGGGACGCATCTGGACAACAGCAAAGCGAACAAACGATGGTGTGGAGATCAAGGTCTCCAATACCGGCTGCCAGTTGACCGCCGAGCAGGTCTCGCGCGTGTTCGACTGCTTCTGGCGCGGCGACTCCGCCCGCTCGGACACGGGGGCCCACTGTGGTCTGGGCCTGGCCCTGGTGCAACGGCTCGTCCGGGCATTAGGCGGCAACGCCGTGGCCGAGGTTCGGGAAGGCGGCACATTCACCCTACGACTGACCTTCCCCGCCGGCCCGTGAACGCAAGACACGTGGGACAGTTCGGCCCCGGAACCTTCTTCAGACTCTCGGGCGGCCTCCGAGGTATTCGGTCTTGGGCAGGTCGCCGACCAGTGGCATGGCGTACTGAATGAAAGCATCCGTCACGCCATTTCCTTCGGCGTTGATGAATTCGGCCGGCATCTCCTTGGTCTTCTCCGCGACGTTCCTGAGTTCCGTACGGAACAGCTCGACGGCGTAGTCCTTCCCGTTTCCGGTGCGCCTCATGGCCACGGAACCGTTGTCGTGCTCCATCGCATACTTGACGGCCTGACGACCACAACGCCGGGCCTCATCGACGTCCACCGGCGACTGAATGCCCGGGAAGCTCCGCTGCAGATAGCCGAACGTGTCGGCCCGGACACGCTTGATCTTCAGGTTGGTCTTCACCTGCGCGGCCAGGAAGTCCGCCAGGGCCCCCGTCCCCGAAAGCTGAATGTTGCCGTGCGCGTCCCGCTCCTTGGTCTCGGCGATTCTCTCGGCCCACGTTACGCTGTCGGCATCACACATGCCCTCGCTGACGGCGATGACACAACGATTCAGCTTCTTATAGACCGCCTCGACGTCGCCGAGAAACTTCTCCATGGAGACACCCCGCTCCGGAAGGTAAACCAAGTGCGGCCCATCGTCGTCGCGGGTCCTGCCGAGGGCGGCCGCTGCGGTCAGGAAGCCCGCATGACGGCCCATGAT
>CBFDDG010000670.1:0-2491 GCA_965603505.1 uncultured Phycisphaerae bacterium
GCGTGGGACGAGCGGATCGCCGGGTGGCCGGTCACGGCAAAGCCTTCCTGCTGCGCCTCGGAGACCGTGCGGTCGAACTGCACCTGGCTGACGTGCTTGGCCGGCTCGGTGAGCAGCAGGCAGGCGCCGGGCTTGAGCATCTGGTAGATTTCGCGAAGGAAACCGATCCGGCCGGAAACTTCGTGCAACACGGCAAAAGCGAGAGCGAAGTCGAAGTAGTCGTTCTGACCGTGCAGGCCGATGGAATGCTCGGAAGACACGTGCGTCTCGATGCGCTCGGAGAGCCCTGCGGCAGCGGCTCGCCGGCGGAGCGCACCGAGCATTCCGGGCTGAACGTCCACGCAGACGACCTTGCCGCCTGGCCCGACCCTCTCGGCCATCGGCAGACTGAAAAAGCCCATAGCGCTTCCGACGTCGAGGACCGTCATGCCCGGCCTGACATAAGGCGAGAGGATCTTAGAGGGATTCTGCAGGAGCTTCCTGAATCTGCTGGCCAGGAAGTACCCGGCCCAGACGGGACATTTGTGCTCAGCCATAGGCAAGATCCATGTGATTTTCACGACCCCGTGACTACCTGGATCCATGATACAAGTTGCTGCCGGAGTTCGCAAGGCGACGTTGCGTAAACGAAATCGCACGACGCAGACAGGATCGTTACTTGCGCGCAAAGACGTTGATGCGTCGGAACGTCTCGAAGCACCGGCCGTCTGCCCGCTCGGTCTTCTGCACCATCTGTTCGACGACCAAGTCACGGAACCGCTGTCTGTGGGGCTCGCCAAGGTGCGCGAGGAATGGAATCAGACTGGGTTGCTCGACCCAGCGGACCATTGCTTCGGCATCCGCAAAGAAATGATCTGCATTCTCAAGCCGCACGCGGATGTCGGCAAATGCGTGCCCGCGCACGAGGTCTTGGTATTGCTCGACCGTCGGCATGAACCAGGGCCAATCGAAATCATCGAAGAGGGGCCGATACGCCGGCAGCGACATCGTCTTTCGGAGCACGGCCAGCAGATGCGTGCAGTTGCCATCGCCGGCGAAATTGAACCGGAGGACGCCGCCGTTTCGCAGCGCACGGTAAACTCGGCCCAGCAAGGCCTGATGGTTCTTGACCCAGTGCAGCGTCGCATTGGAGAACACGAGGTCGAAGGCGTCTTCGGAGTCCAGCGTGTTGATATCCTGCAACGCAAAACGCAGATTGTGCGCCCGATGTCTTCCCGTCGTCGCGATCATCCCCTCGGAACCGTCGATGC
Source organism: uncultured Phycisphaerae bacterium (assembly GCA_965603505.1). Taxonomy (GTDB): domain Bacteria; phylum Planctomycetota; class Phycisphaerae; order Sedimentisphaerales; family Anaerobacaceae; genus PLanc-01. The sequence goes on from CBFDDG010000670.1 coordinate 1,251, forward strand.
CGAGAACGCTTCCCTGCGGCACCCGCAAGGCCAATTGGGCGGTCAACTCGCCATCCCCGCAGCCCATGTCGAGGACGCGCTCGTCCCCTGTGAGCTCGATTTCTTCTATGAGTCTCGCGCCCCACAGTTTCTGGTGGCTTGACGCTTTTCGGTATTGTTCGCCGTCGAATTCGTATGTCATCTTTGTTCTCGGCTGTCCCGACTGGGCAGCCAAATGACCAGTGCAACCAGGGCGGCGACGGCCGCGCTGATGCACAGCAACTGGGTCAGACTAACCAGCCCAAGATACAGGTGGCCCTCCGTATCGCCGCGGAACACGTCGGTCGCAGCCCGGCCGACGCCGTAGATGACCAGGAACCACAGCAGCTTCGTGCCTCGCCACCGGTCCGATTTGAGCTGCATGAACACGAGCAGGACGATCAGCATGAGGCCGACTTCGTACAACTGCGTCGGATGAATGGGGACGCCCGCCGGGGCGGTGCGTGCGCTTTCGGGGAACGCGATCGCCCAGGGGAGCGTGCACGGCCGGCCGTGGCAGCAGCCGTTGAAGAAGCAACCCAGCTTGGCAGCGATCCAGGGAACCGGTACGGCTTGAGCGACCAGGTCCAGGGCCGTCAACTTTTGCTCTGAGAGCAGCAGCACCGCCGGGACGGCCAATGCGAAATAGGGGAGCAGTCCGCCCCAGAGCCCGCCGCCCATGTAATGCTCGGATCGGAACAGGGCCGCCACGTCCAGTGGCGGATGCCGGATGTCGTAAAGGAGCTTGGCGCCAATGATCATGCCCAGGAAATAGCAGACACTGGCCGCGATCCATACGCGGCGTCTCAGCCCATGGCACTTTGCGATGCGCCAACTCAGCACGAAGTGCAGAATGATGCCGACGAGATACAGCATTCCATATGTCGGCATCTGTCCTATCCTCGGCCACATGGCTGCCTCCTGTGTCAATCGCTTCGGGCGGTCTCTGTTTCGCCGGTCATCAGGCCTCGGGCACGGTCGAGGAGGGAGCCCGGATAGCCCTCTTGTTCCAGGATGCGTAGAGCTGTCTTCGTGCTGGCCGGGCCCGGTCGGAGGAGATAATCGAACGTGATGCCGCCTTCGTGCAGGTGTTCCTGGAAATGATAGTTTTCCGCCGAAGCGGTGTTGGCGGCGATTTGGGCCAGGGTCTCCTCGTGGGTGGCAATCAGAAAGAGGTTCCGGGAGGCCGTTAGATGTTCGAGCAGCGCGATCCCTGCGGCGGT
>CBFDDG010000671.1:0-2487 GCA_965603505.1 uncultured Phycisphaerae bacterium
AACAGCGTGGCCATTATCATGAAGCACATGGCCGGGAACATGCTGTCGCGATGGACCGACTTCCTGACGACGGACGGCGAAAAGCAGTGGCGGAACCGCGACAGCGAATTCGTGGACGACTTCCACTCGCGGGACGATTTAATGGCCTTCTGGCAGCGGGGGTGGGATTGTCTGTTCTCAACCCTGAACGCCCTGACGGTGGGCGATCTGACGAGGGCCGTGCGCATCCGCGGCGAGCTGCACAACGTGATCGAGGCTATCCATCGAGAGCTTGACCACTACGGCTATCACGTCGGGCAGATCGTGCTCGTGGCCCGCGTGCTGGCGAAGGACAACTGGACGACGCTGACGATCCCGCGCGGCGGGTCGGAGGAGTATAACCGGCGGGTGTGGCAGTCCTGAGTCTCGTACGGGCCGCCGTGCGGCCCCTGCGGGATTATGCCCGTAGCATACGGGCCTAACTCGGCCTGAACCACGCCTTCGGGGCGATTCGCCCCAGTGGTTCAAATCTCCCCGATTCTCGCTCGTCCGGTCCGGCACCAAGCCAACACGCCGGCCCGCGCGCTGAACGGCCCAATCGCCGACGTATCTCCCTGTCTTTGCATAAGTTAGCGTTTGGCCAGTCCATGTCTTGGAAGAGCTCGGATGGTTCACCAGCCCGGATCCGGGCTCTGGCACGCTGGTTGTATTGACTGCGCAGGGGCGTCCTTCTCTGTCCAATAGGGCGGGGACGCTCCATGCCGAACGCAGTGAGAAAGGAAGGTCGCTGGCATGGTGACGGCAGAGATAAACGGAACCACAGGTCTTTGTTCGACGTGCAATAACGCTCCCAGTTGCTTCTACCGAGCCACCAGGGGGCCAGCACTGTTTTGCGAGCTGTTTGACGACTACGTGCCGCCCGTCGAGCGAACCAGCACCGAGAAGGCCTTACCATCAGCCGACTCGTCGGCGGCGCTTCGCGCGGCGGAAGAGGAGACCTCCAAGTACACCGGGTTGTGTGTGAACTGCGAGAATCGCCGGACCTGTGCCCACCCGAAGCCTGCGGGGGGGGTGTGGCACTGCGAGGACTACTGCTAGCCCATTCGATGCCCCCCCGCAACTGTGGGCCTGACAACCAGATGCCTTTGCACGGAATACACTGATGAAGACAGATGAGGTCCTGGGAATCCTCGACAAGCACGAAGGCGATCGCGGCGGGCTTATTTCGGTTTTGGAGGATATCCAGGCGAAGTACAGCTACTTGCCTGCACAGGCGTTAAAGATAGTGGCCCAAAAGACGGGCCGATCGCTGGTTGACATCTACGGGGTGGCCACCTTCTACAAGTCGTTCAGCTTGAAACCCCGCGGCAAGCATCTTTGTTCGGTTTGCGTGGGCACGGCCTGTCACGTCCGCGGAGCGCCGACGGTCGAGCGAGAGTTCGAGCGGCAACTGGAAATCAGTGCCGGTGAGACAACCCCGGACAGGGAGTTTACGTTGGAAACGGTGAACTGCCTGGGGGCGTGCGCCCTCGGGCCGATCGCCGTCATGGACGGCCACTATTTCTCCAACATCAAGTCCAAACGGGTCAAAGAGATTATCGAGAAGACTCGCGCGGGGCTTGATGACGCTGAGATCAAGGCAGACCTGCGCGATTTCATTCTTACGGTCAGTTGCTCACGGTGCAACCGCAGCTTGATGGACCCGGATCACCTCATTGACGGCTCTCCGTCCATTCGGGTGACGGTCTCCTTCGAGCGCAAGCACGGCTGGCTCAGGTTGTCCGCCCTTTACGGCAGTTTCACGGTTGAATCCGAGTACGGGATTCGCACGGACACCGTGGTGGATTTCTTCTGTCCACATTGCCACGCGGACCTCAAAAGCGCCTCGAGTTGCCCAGAGTGCGGCGCACCGATGGTTTCCATGATCGTTCGGGCCGGCGGCATAGTCCAGATCTGCTCACGGCGCGGGTGCAAGGGGCATATGTTGGATTTGGAGGGTGGTGGTCTCTAAGGGTTGTCTGGATTCACCCGCTCGGGCTCGCCGCGAGTCGATCAATAGCAGGACAAGTTCATGCAAAGACTAACGTCTATAGAAGAGTTCAAGGAACTGCAGGATCGCCTTGTTACTGACAGGGATTACAGCATTCCGGCCATAGTGATACCGGCGGGCACCTGTGGACAGGCGAGCGGGGCCAACGATCTGATCCGTGTGGCCAAGCGGGAGCTTCTCAACAGAGGTCTGACGGACAAGATACGCCTGCGCATCACCGGCTGCCACGGATTCTGCGAAGCCGAACCGTCGGTACTCATCGAGCCAGCGGGGACCTTCTACCCGAAGGTGGACGTTAAGCAGATGGTCCGAATCGTTGAGGCCGTTCGCGACAAGCAAATGCTCGGTGACCTGCTCTTTGTGGATCCCGTTACGGGCACGGCGGTAGAGAAGCAGTGCGACATTCCGTTCTTCAAGACCCAGGTGCGGGGGATTCTCGCACGCAACGAGAAGATCGA
>CBFDDG010000672.1:0-2485 GCA_965603505.1 uncultured Phycisphaerae bacterium
CGAACGGCGCCTCCCAGTAGCCGACAATCGAGCCGGTGTTGTTGGTCAGGCCGTCAAGCCACGTTTGCCAGATGGTCTCGCCGGCCTCGATATCGTCCGTGTAGCTCTCGAAGTCGTCCACAACCATGTATTCGATCGTGGAGAAGCTCCAAACATCCCCTTCCACGGTCGGCCCGCCCGCGTCACTGACCTCGTTGACCTTCCAGTAGTAGAACTGTCCGTACTCAAGCCCGGCTGGCTCGAAGCGGGGCCCGCTGACGGTCTCGACCGGCGCCGTCCCATCCACAACGGCGTCCCGATCATCGCTGAAGTATACGTCGTGCGAAACGGCCTCGCGTCCCGACCTCCAGGTCAAGGTACCCTCCAGAGGAACTCCTGCGCTTCCCGAAGCGGGGCTGGGTTGCCTGGCTTTGACCGGAATGTGGTAGAACCGCACCTCACTCAGGCCGACCTGCTGCACCATGCCCAGCCAGTTGGTCGCGATCGTCAGTCGGACGAACTTCGCCTGCACGCCCGCCATATCCACCGTCGTATTCGGGGTGTAGCCAACGTCGCCGGGGGCTCGGGCGAACTCCATGTCGCCCAGCGAAGTCCACTCGACGCCGTCCAGCGAGTACTCAACCGTCACGTCCCTGGCCCCGAAACCGATGAACGACTCGATGGACTGATTCGAGTTCCACACCCACAGTTCGAAGAGCTTGTAGACATCGTCAAACTCATACTGGATCCAGGCCGGCAGGACCGTAAGCGGAGCGCTGAGCCACATGTCCGAGTCCAGTGTTGAGTGCTCGTCGCCGGTCATGCCCGATCCGTCCACCGTCTTGTCGGGCGTCATGCCCTTGGCCGTGGTCGCGGAGCTGGCCGTGGCCGTCACGTTTTGAATGGGGTATGTGAACCGCTCGACCGTGAAGCTCCACACGGGGCCTGCGAAAACGCTGGAGTCCGGCGGCGCATTGACTTCGTCCACTCGCCAGTAGTAGATCTGCCCAAATTCGAGAAGCTCATCGACAACGTACGAGGTCGCGGCTTGCCCCGGACTGACCAGCACGCTCGCATCGCCACTGTTGACGTCGGCGAAATCCATGCCAAAATAGATGTCATGCTTGGCCGCGAATTCCCCGGCCGTCCACGAGAGCGTCACATCGCGGCGCACATCCGTCGCACCCGATGGAGGAATCGGCCCGCTGCTGGCCGTCGCGGCCCCGGGCTGCATGGCCATGGCGATCTCGGTAGCTGTCAGCGCCGTGTCGTAGATTCGTGCCTCGTCGATGATGCCGACAAAGGTCTCCGTGTTGGTGGAATCGACGCAGCCGATCGTCACGATCGTGTCGTCCGCCGTATCTCTGAAATCAATATCCCCGGAAGATACTTCCTCGGCATTGATATACTGTACGGCGGCACCATTGTCCCAGGTCACGGCCACATGTGTCCACTCATTCGCGTAGTCGACAAGTGCGGCGTTGCCCCACCCAATACTCGGACCACCACCGGCATTATCGGTTCGAAACAAGAAATCGCCGGCTGGGTTGGTCTGCCAGAACCACTTGATCCCGGTGCCGGGATCCCAGCCTTGACGTTTGCCGATGATGCCCTGCTGTTCGATGCTATGACCCTGGCCCTCCCAGTTGATCCAGGCGGCCAGCGTCATGGCATTGTTGGTGGCCGAGGGATCGATGGGGCCGATCACGACTCTTTCACCGCCCGTATCGAAACGCACGGCCGTGCCCTTCATACCGGGCACCCACTCCACCTCGCCATTGAAGGTGCCGTTGTTGCCGTTGCCGGTGGCATCGGCGGCCGTGGTGCCCGATCCCTCGTCAAAGGGGTGGTAGGAGATCAGTTCCGCCCAAGCCCCGGCACAAAGGCCAACGATCAGTAGAACACTCAATAATCCTGCTCGTCGTAACATCTCGATGCCTCCTTCAAATAGAACGTGAATCTCGTTTGCCAAACCACGCTAAGAATGGACAGCTCCCGAACGGGGGGCGACGAAACATCCGCAGACACATCGCCCGTCTCCCGACTGCCCAACGAAAAACGTCGTATGGATTGATTTGTCATTGCTTTCGACGGTGGTCCTGCACTAATCGCGCCAAACGAGAAAACTCGGTTTCGTTTGACTGACGCACGACGTGTATATCGGCCCACTACGGCTCAATCTGATGGAATGACGCGAATTTGCCGCATGGATCTTTCGTCACGCGTGGCGCCCACCGTCCATTTCTCCTCCCTTTAGAGTATCGGTGTCGTGGATGACCGACCTGTCCGAGAATCAGGCCTTTTTGAGCGGATCATGCCTTGGCCATATAACATGATTATAGCCAATTGGGACGTAGCGTCCAAAGCAGAAAAGGGCGCATCCAGCTTTTTTCGGACCTTTTTATCTTTGCCTGGAGGCCATCCACCCGTGGTTGTGGGGGATGTCCCCGTGGGTTTGCATACATCTTGGGGGCTCTGCCTCAAGGCTTGGCAAAGAAAGGCAATT
>CBFDDG010000673.1:0-2482 GCA_965603505.1 uncultured Phycisphaerae bacterium
ATAGCTTGACCGCAGGTCTCGAAGCATCGGCTTTGGGATAAGCAAACGGGAACGCGGTGAAAATCCGCGACGGTCGCGCCGCTGTAAGCGTCTGCTCCGAAGGCATTCGGAAATCCGCGAGGCGTAGTCCACTGTTCGCTCCGAGCGAATGGGAAGGAGCCTCAAGGTAAGACGCGAGTCAGAAAACCTGCCTGCAGTCGATGGCACTTGCCAGGGTGCCCGAACGCGAAACAGCGCGTTGGGGAGCCCTTGTTGTGTTCTCGCGACTTGGAACGCACGTGCGGTCGGACCGCCCTTTACAGGCATGGTCTGCGGAAATCATGGATATGAACCGTCGTTGCTCTCGCGAGAACGACGGTTTTTTATTGTCCGCAGCCGGTCTCGCGATCTGGGCCACTGCCGAAAAGGAGGTAGAACATGAGCTTCACAGCCCGCCCCCGCCCAGTATCCCGCAACGCACTTCAACGCACAGAGCCGCACGTTCCGGCAAGAACCCAAACGTATGTGATGGCGGCCAGGATGGCCTGCGTGCTGTCCCTGGCGCTGGCCGGAACGTCGGCCGCGGCGATCGCAACCTTCGAGGACTTGACGCTGCCGCCGGAATCGTATTGGAACGGGGCCGATGGCTCCGGCGGATTTCGAAGCGGAGCGGCCTTTCTTGACAACCGCTACACTGTCTACGACGACGCGGGCTTCTGGGACGGCTTCGCCTATTCCAACCGGACGGATACCGAGACAAGCAGCCTGGAGGGGCAATACAACGCCATCTCGGGCTCGGGGCAAGGTGGCTCGAAAACATACGGCATCGCCTTCGTCGGATGGGAAAAGCCTCCGACCCTCACGCTCAGCACACCACAGCAGCTTACGGGACTCTATGTCACGAACAACAATTACGCCTATGACGACCTCATCCACGGCAGCGGAATATCAAAGCCGTTCGGCGGAGAAACCGGCGACGATCCCGACTGGCTCAAGCTCTCTATCACGGGCAAGGACACTGAGGAAAACGACACCGGCACCGTCGATTTCTACCTGGCGGATTTCCGGTTCGCCGACAACAGCCAGGACTACATCCTCGATACGTGGGAATTCATCGATTTGACCTTGCTTGGGGAAGTCAAGACGCTGCAATTCGCGCTCGATTCGAGCGATAAGGGGGCGTTCGGCATGAACACGCCGGCGTATTTCTGCATCGATACCGTTGTCCCGGAACCTGCGACCATCCTGATGCTCGGGTTGGGCGCGCTGTTTGCCGTGCGCGGCAGGAAATAGAGGACGCACATCGGCGAGGGACAATCATTATGCCAAAACAAACGATGACATGGTTTCTTGTGGTTGCCGGCGCGACGACGGTCTGGGGCGGCCCCTTCCCGGAAGCCGGCATCAACGGCTACCTCGATGCCACCACGTGGCGGCATGCCGACCCGCTCGACCCGAACGCCGTTCCGAACCCGGTCTTTCGCGGCTGGGCGACGGGAGCCGCCGAGTACGCGCCGGCCGACCAGGTGTGGTCCGGGCCCGGCGTGTGGAACGATCCGAATAAGGCCCTCGGCCCGGCGACCGGGCACAATTTCGATATCGTCAGCCTCGGCGAGCTGGACGCGGCCGAGATCGCACAAGGGCTGCCGCCCGGGCAGATTACGCTCGTCTTCGCAGACCCCTGCGGGCCTGAAGACGGAATGGTGATTCGCGACGGCAAGGGATACGACTTCGCCGTCTTCGAGAACGGCTTCATCTCGCAGAGCAACACGGCGCTGGGCTCACTGCAGGGCCAGATGATCGCGGAAGTGGCGTATGTAGAGGTCTCGTCGAACGGCCGGGACTTCGTCCGCTTCCCTTCGGTTTCGCTCACCGGCGCTCCAACCGGACCCTACGGCACGGTCGAAGTCAGCGACATTCATAATCTGGCCGGAAAGCACCCAAACGCCAACGGCGTCTGCACCGGCACTCCCTTTGACTTGCAGGAACTTGCGGACCATCCCTACGTCACCTCGGGCGCGCTGGACCTCAACGACGTCCGATACGTGCGGATTGTGGACGTGCCCGGCGATGGCAGCTTCCGCGATCACGCCAAGATGCACGTCGCGCCGGATACGTGGCCCGAATGGGCGAACTACGTCGAGGACCATCCGATCTACGACGCTTGGCCCACGTTCGGTTCCGGCGGCTTCGACCTCGAGGCCATCGGCGTTCTCCACGAGCAGCAATACTCCGCGGATGTCAATCTCGACGGAATCGTCGACTCTCGCGATCTCATGTTGCTCGCCGGTGCCTGGCAAAGTCGTTTTGGCCAGGAGCGATGGAACGCGCGATGCGATCTCTCGCCACAGAAGGATCTCATCGTCAATGGCGCCGATTTCGCCGCGTTCGCAGCACAGTGGCGGCACACCGAGTTCTGGCGTGCCCAAGACAAGGATGAATGAGGGACTGTCATGGATTCAGCACAACCAACCGTAGGACCGCTCGCAGAGTATCGGGGCGG
>CBFDDG010000674.1:0-2479 GCA_965603505.1 uncultured Phycisphaerae bacterium
GCGCCGCGCCCTCCAGGTGCGGCTGGAGGGCCGGACCGTCTGGCTCACGCAACCATTAAACAATGCATCAATAGTGCAAATGAGGGCATCCGCCGGTCCTATTGTCACTGCCAGATGTCACCATAACTGACCAATTGTATGCCTCGTTTCTCAATGACTTCTTTGACTTTGCCACTGGTGAAGGCCTTCGTCACGGCGTCGCGGTGCGCGGCGACTTCCCAGTAGCCCTTGTGGCCGATCGCCTGCATCTCCGGGGTGTCGAGGCCGGGATGCTCGACAAGAATCCACACCCCCGGTTGCAGCTCCTCCAGCGCCTTGACCAAGGCGGCCTCGCGCTGCTGGGCACTGGCCTTGCTGTCCGCCGCCCAGCGGAAATGCTTGGCCCCCGGCGTGTCGATCGGCAATTTGTATTCCTTGGATAGCCTCTGCACGAGCGCCCGCAGCTCGGGCGTGCACGTGGGCGTGCCCATGTGGCTGCTCAGGTGCGAGACCTGCGGGATCATCTTTTTGGCTAACTCGATCTGGGCCCGCAACTCCTTCTCGACCTCCTCGATCCGCCACTTGGATTCCAGAAAGCCCGTGTTCGGCGGGAAGTCCGCCCGCTGGCTCGTCATCGGGAAGAAGTGCCCGTTCGCATCGACGAGGCTCGGCCCCTGCGTCAGCGGACCCCACTTGTAGTTGGCCCACTCGCTCGTGAGCGTCAGGTGCACGCCGACGTCGTAGGCCGGGTTCTCGCGGAGCATCTGGGCCGCCTCGTTGAACCACGGGCACGGCGGCATCACCTCCACGCTCCGGGCGATCCCCTCGCGGTAGCTCTGAATGCAGGCGAGATTGGCCGTATGGCACGACCCGATGTCATCCGCCCGCACAATCAGCTTGATCGCCCCGTCGTCCGACCCGGCCTGCGGCATCGCAACACCGGCCGCCAGCGACAATAGAACCACCGCCACGCCGGCGAGCCGACAAATACACCTTCTCGTTTTCATGAGCCTGCCCTCTAACGCACATCCTGAGAACGCGAAAACCTCACCCGGCTTCAATCATCCGCAGCGACCCAGGAGATACCGGTGAGGCTTTCCGGAGGACTATTATAAGCCCCTCCCCCGCCCCTGCAAGCAATTTGTGCCCTTGGGGGCCCTCCCCAAGGCACAATGGGAGCCAGGCGATAGGGGGGCTCCGCCCGCCGTTGCTCTGATGAAAAAGACTTCTGCGGCGAAATGCGCGAACCACACAGCGCGGCCTTCGGCCACAACCAAAACGCGTTTTTCGCTTTGGGGGCTGCCAGCAGGATTGTATGTCAGCCCCCCCGCAAGACACACCTGTTCCGAGCAATCAACGCGATCCCTCCCCGAGTCTGCTGGCAGCCTGCTATGCGCTAAACGCAATCTCAGCATGAGAAATCTGCGCAAGAAACCAAGATTCTCATGGGAAGTGGCATGGAAAGAACTTCCACGCCAGCTCTACCCGCCGCAGTGAGTCGCGCCCCGAAGCCTCCGGCCTCACCCCCACCTATGACTTATCACCTGTCACTTGTCGCTTATCACTTCTCCCCCCTTGCCTCCAACGGAAGCCTCAGCCATAATGCCAACAATGACCCTGAGGACAAGATGATGCGCATACGAACGATCGTGTCGATGATACCGTTGCTGTGGATAGCCGCACTGCTCGCGCCGCTTGGAGCTTCGCGCGCGACGGCGGAGGGTCGCGCCATCAGAACACCTTCTGGTGCGACCATCTCGCAAGCCACGGCTATATCATTGTCTCGGCCGATCATACGGGTAACGCGAAATGGACGATCATCGATGGCAAGCCCATTATGTCTCAGGGCGCCGAACGGGGCAACTCCGCCAAAGACCGGCCGCTCGACGTGAGCTTCCTGCTCGACCAGATGATTCGATGGGACGCGGGCGCGGACCCACGATTCGCCGGCCGCATCGATACGGAACACACGGCCGTCGCCGGCATGTCCTTTGGCTCATTCACCGCCCACTGGGCGGCGGATCGAGAGCCGCGATTCAAAGCGGTGCTCGCGATGTCCGGCGCGCCGCTTTCTCACACGAATTTGACGGTGCCCTCACTGCGCATGCTGGGCACGGAGGACCGAACTCTCGGCGTCCTTGGAAACGCACTCATTCGCGATAATCACGCGAAGCACACCGGCCCGTCTTTCCTGCTCGAGATGAAGAACGGCGCGAGGTGTTTCTGAAGGATTGATAGCTGCATCTCGAGCTGATAGACTCGGTCTTTGAGAAAGAGAATCTCCCTGGCTTTGGCATCCGTGTCCATGGCCGCCAATCGTTTCAGGCTTCGCCTGCGGACCCGTCCGGAGAATCGAGCGGCCAACAAGGCGGCTCTGATAAGCAGTGAGAGGGCCGCATTGAGGATGTCGAGGTTCTCTGCCACGCTGCCTCCTCCAATGCTTCATAGAGCGACGGACGCCGATTCGAAAGGCATTACAGCGTCTGATGGGGGCAAAATA
>CBFDDG010000675.1:0-2463 GCA_965603505.1 uncultured Phycisphaerae bacterium
CCGATATCATAGATCCCGGTCTCCACATGGGTGGCGACGAAGTTCGGCTCGGCAGCGGCGACGACAGCCTGCCAGCTTTCGGTGTTCACGTCGGTCACCGTGAAGCTCCAGAGACGACCCGGCGTGAACGTGCCGTCGGCCGTCATCTCATCGACCTTCCAGTAGTATGTGACGCTCCGGATGAGGGGATCGGTCGGAGCCATGCCGGCCTCGGACGTTATGCCCAACAGCAGATTGGGATCGCCGGCCGCCACGAGGTTCGCGTCGGTGCCCATATAAATATGGTGCTGGACCGCGTCGTCGCCCGGCCGCCAGGTCAGCGCTACGATCTGGCCATCGTCCACTACTGCACCGTCGGCCGGCTGCGGGTCCCAGGCAAGCAGCGGATTGCCGCCAAGCAGTCTGATCTCATTGGGCGTCAAGGCCCTGTTGTACAGCCGGAAATCATCCACCATCCCCGGGTAGATTTCCGCATGGCTAGCCTTGCAACCGATCGTGAAGGCGGTGACCTCTGCGCCTGTCAGGGGTCGGGTCAGACCGGTGCCGCTGTGCCAGAGTATGCCGTCCAGATAGATCCGCTGGTCACCCGTCTCAGCGTTCTTGAGGAATGTCCAGTGCCGCCATTGGCCTTCGTATTCCTCGGGAGCGGCCGCTTTCGATATCCTGTCATACTCGCCGCCTCCGCTCGTGGCAGTGCCGCCCGCGTCGAAATACACATTGCCGTTGCCCCAAGGGACGTGGGCCGAAGCAACCCTGCTCTCGTTGTTGGCGGGGTCCGCATAGGCGGCGAAAGTGGTATGGCTCTGAGGCATCCGCTCAGGGTCACCGTATGCCCAGAAGGCAATGGTCATCTGGTTTTCGATGGTCGACCACGCCTCAGCCGGGACATCCACGTACCCGACGCCGTCCATGTCCAACGCACTGCCCTCCTCAAGGTCCACCCACGTGGCGCCTGTGATCGAGCCGTGATAGTTGTTGCCGGATGAGTCCAGCGCCGTCAGGTGGACGCCCTCGTCGAACGCCCAGTAGCCCACGAGACTCGGGTCGTCGATGGCCGCGGGCACATCGGCAGGAATCGTCGTGAAACTCCAGACCGGACCGGGGTAGGTGATGGCCGAAGCTGCCCACTCGTCGACAGCCCAGTAGTAGGTGGTTTCGGCGTCCAGGGGGTCGAGGTCGACCGTATCGCGCAGCCATGTAGGTCTGAACAACGTGCTTGCGTCCCTGGCTGCAACAGCCGCCTGGTCCGTGCCGAAATACACATTGTGGAGGATCGCGTCCTTGCCGAGCGTCCAGGTCAGGGTGACGCCTTCGAGAAGCACGTTGCCGAGCCCATCGGCCGGGCTCGGGAAATGGGCTTCCCAGGGCAGTGTCGTGAAACTCCAGAGCTCGCCTTCGGATACCTCGCCACCGGCGTCGACGGAGTCGATGCGCCAGTAGTAGGTCGTCCCCTCGACGAAGGGAGTATCAGGAGTGTACTCGGCGGCGTCCGATTCCTGGACCACTTCCAGGGCGGCCGGATCCGTACCTAAGTAGACCTTGTTGGTTGCCGCACCGTCGCCGGCGATCCAGGTCAGCGTGTTGTCGGTAACTTCCACAGCGCCGTCGGCCGGGACCGGATCGTAGGCGAACGGATAGTACCCAATGACCTCGACTTCCCCGACAGACAGGAAATCCGTGCCGCCTTCCAGGCGGATGTAGCGAACGGCGGAAAAGCCGGCACCGGCGTTGTCAAAGACGTGAACGTCGGCCGTGACCGCACCGGCAATCGGATCGCTGACATAGATCTCGTTGCGGTCCGCATCCAGCGCCTTGACAACCGCATTGTTGAGACGCTCCCCGCAGCAGCTCGCCCGGTTGTAAACGATGATCTCTTTGACCTCGAGATCCTCCCCCAGATCCAGTTCCCACCACCTGTCCGGATCGTCGGAGGCCGTATGGGTGAAGTCTCCCAGGTTGCCGTTAATGGCATTTCCGGGGACCCCGCCCCAGGCCTCGGTGCTCTGCGTGGCCGTGCCGTTCAGTGCATAGTTAGGAGGCCCGCCCGCCCGAGCGGCCAGCCCCACACACAATACAAGCAGAGAAATCGTGAGAATTATTCTTGTCCTGAACATAAGCTATCGCTCCTCATTCACAAGAAATGGTCTGCAACGTCACGTTACCAAGCCTGAGAAAAACTGATTAGAGCAGGCATGGAATTGAGAAGACGTTAATGAATGAATTTCCTGTGCATGATCTTCCTCCTTTCCTTCGCGACGCAACGTTGGAATGCGTCATCATGGCCACACACCGACGTACACGGACAGACCGCAGTCCGCAGCGCTATGCCACCGGCTAGGCAGCCCAGCCAACAGAGAAACTCCGCACATCCCCGGAAACGCCCGGGACCGGGTCTAAGATGCTCCCACGTGCGTCGATTTGCAGCCGGTTCCGATCCTCCTTACACGGTGAAAAAGAAATGGC
>CBFDDG010000676.1:0-2456 GCA_965603505.1 uncultured Phycisphaerae bacterium
GGCATGAGCCTCTACGAGTACTGCCGCAGCGGGCCGATCGGGGCGGTCGACGCGATGGGGCAACAGACAGATCCAGATTTACGCAGGCGCCAGTGGATGATTGACGGCAACCCCGACGAGATTCGGTTCCGCCTTGGGGTTGATCCGCACACGGCGCGTCGGATGACCGAGCCCGCGTATTGGCGGGAGAGGGACCGAGCAAACGAAGCAGAGGCACACCAAGCCGCCATCGAGTTGTACCGATCGCAGAACCTCGCTAAGCTGCTCGATTTGTGCAAGCCGAAATTCCTGGGTTCGTCCGATGACAAGGTGATTGCTGAAGCGCGCGCAGAGGCGAAGCTCATCTACGATACTTACGCGAAGGCCGTCCGTCAAGCGCGCAACATGTCTCTGTCGAAGCGCCCGACGCTCTTTGCGGTGTTTTTTCCGAACACTGCCAACAACAGATGCGGGTTGATGTGCTATCAGTGGCAGCAGATTGTCTTCAGGGAACTCAATCTCCTAGATTACCAGCACAGGCTCAAGCACTTCCGCATAGACAGAGTTGGGTACGTCACGCAGAGGGCGAGGTGGCACGGTCTGAGCAGCACGCTGAACCTCGTCCACAGCTGGGTCGCGGTTTCCGTTGGGAAGGTCAAGGGCGGGCCCTTCACGAAGCATTCCTTCCAAGCAACCGCCTTCCTCGACCCGTGGCTCGGCGGCGGGAAGGCGCGTGTCTTTACACCTCAGGAGCACTTCGCTGAAGGCTACATGCCGAACTTCCTCGTAGGCTCGGTCACAGTGGCCCCGTCCTTCTTGCTGGGCGACAAGAACGGGATAGTGGAAGGCTTTCTTCTGACGCCGGGGGGAAGAGGCTTCAGAAGGACGGCAGATGGCGATTGCGCGAGGTTCAGCGCTAACTGGCACATACTAGTTGGCGGAATCTGGAGACCGGATTCCGCTGGCAATTAGGCGAAGCGCCAGTATAGGAGCCGCGGAGATTGAACAAATGTGCCGCGAGAGAGCCTGGCCGTCGATGGTGCGACTGTGGAGATGGGCAAGCGTCGTCAGCCTATGTGTGTATCTCTCTTTCGAGGCCATCCTAGGCTACGGACGTCCTAGGTATGATAGCGCTCGAAGGCTTCTCAACGAAGTCTCCTCCGAGTTGGAATCCATCAAGGAGGTCCTTGTTCAGTTCAACGCGGCGAATGGTAGGTATCCGACGACAGAGGAGGGGCTCGATGCCCTCGATGCGTTCGCCGCGCGATTTACAGTAAATGGCGGGCCGCTTGCGTGCCTTCCGGGATTGCATGCGTATTCTAGTCAAGTGCGTTCGTATGCAAGAGATGCCGGTGCGTATCGCACTGAGGCGGAGGAATTCTGGGAGGCAGTCGGCGCGGCCGGACACAGGATCGATGGCATCGGTGGACTGGAAATAGGGATCTCCGGATCCGGAGGGGCGCATCTCTTCTTTCATGGGGACGTGATCTCGCCATGTGGTGTGCCGTACTGCTACGTCAACGCAGGTGACGTGCCTGACCGGGAATCCATTGCGGCGCTTGTGCCGGAGGACAGATGCGAGATGTACTCGGTCAGGCTCGACAGGGACGTCTACGTGTTCTCGTTGGGCGCCAAGGTGTTGTGGGAGCGCGACATACTGCCTATTGCGGCAGCAAGAATCTGCTTACTGGGAGTGATACTGCTGAGCGTCTGTGGGTGGGTAGGATCATGGTGGCAGGCAAGGAAGTGCGCCGGGCGAGAAGCTGGCGGGAGCTGGCGTGCTCTCGCGATCACTATGCTGGTAGGCATCGTGCTTGGGGTGGTTGTGCCGATGTCCTGGCGCGACCTGACCGCTTCGGTTCCCGAAAGTAGCGTTTCAGCGTACGCCTCGGAGGTCTGGGAAACCTACCGTGGAGAGCTAGAGATATGGCATCGAAGACGTTTGATCGGGACCGAATCGTACAGGAGAAGAAAAGGCGGTCCAACTCTAGATAGTGCAATTGTTGACGCGATTCGGCGCCGCGGCTCGAGCCGGCCCTCGCTCAGTTGCCGGCCGAGCGGTTCGGGTTCTTCCATGAACCGCGATTACTCACCAACCCATTGCCGGCAGGGCAGGCTGCCGGCGCGGACGCGTCAAGAGTGAACAGACGCCTTCCAACGAGGCGGGGTGGCCGGGCGAGGACGAGCCGGCGCCTTATCCCCATCGGCTGGAAGGTCGTCCGGGAGGCCGGATTGTCGGCTGGCACCAGGTCGCCAAGCTCACCGCGGGCGAGGCCGCCGCAACCGACGACTACTTCGGATACTCCGTCGACGTCGACGGCACGGTCGCCGTCGTGGGCGCCCCCGGCTGCGACGACAGCACCGGGGCCGTGTACGTCTATCGCTACGATTGCTCCTCCGGGTCCTGGGGCTACGAGGCCAAGCTCCTCGCCGACGACGGCGCCGAACAGGACCACTTCGGCCACTCCGTCGCCGTC
>CBFDDG010000677.1:0-2442 GCA_965603505.1 uncultured Phycisphaerae bacterium
TAACGCCTGTGGAGCCGAACCCCCGCGAATCGAACCGCTCCGTTGCGGTCCAGGGATGGTGATCGCTCCCGTCCACAGCTTCGTCCTCGTGCTCGGAGACCGGCACACCAGTGAAGGAACGTCGCGCGGACCTCGGGCCAGCCGCTGGTGAAGCTGCAGAGCGGTGTGGCGCTACCGCTTCTCGCGCAACGCCCTACGCGGTGCATGTCGGCGGGCACGAACGCCGACGCCTGTCCGAGTGTGCTGCCCGACTGCCGGTCGGATTGCGTGGCCGGCCCGCCGGTGGGTGCGCACGCGGCGATCGCTTGCATAGGGATGGGAGCGGCCAGGCGTACGCTGAGCGTGACGCACACGCTGATGACCGGTGCTGGCGCGATAGCGAGTTACCCCGACGCGCCGGTGCGCAGAGCTGTAATGACGCGCACGGGTGTGGTGATGACGGGCCGAGGTCGCGCGCACGCCGACCGCGACGCTCACGCCTGCACGGTAGTGCCTTGATCGCTTCGGCTTATCGAATTTGATCGACTTGTCCTTGCGATCGAGCGGGTAGTCATCGTTAGCGTGGACCACAACGCCGTGCAACCGCAGGTGGCGAGGGTCGCGAAAAGTCCGATCTGGCAAGGTAACGATAACGCGGTCCTCGAACTCGAGTTCGTCGTCGTCCGTTTCCGTGGGATGTTCGAGCGGCACTACAAACTCAATCGGGCGACCCGTGTGATCAGCCAGCACGCTACCGTGCTCGGTAACGTAGAGGAGCAGGTCCAACTCGCCCGGCCGCGGCAGGTAGCCTTCGACTTCGACGTCGTAGCGGGCCTCGAGCAGCCACTCCCCGCCGACTCGCCACAATTTGCCCCGAAGTGACTCAATGTCAACGTCAGGGCGTGCACTCCACCGACGGCCGTCCGCCAAGGCCGTGCTCGCTGAGACGACGACAAGGATGAGTGCACTCGCGGTCTCCCACCTAGGCTGTGCCAGTGACGACATCATCATCTCCTTGTCTTGCAGCCGCCGATGGCCGTGGGCGTGCCCTCCTGCGCTAGACACGTGGCTGAGAGCCTCGTTAGCAGGAAAGCAAACCACGGCGCTAACGTTCACTGAGACGGTTTCTCCACGTCAAGGACGAGCCAGACGGTCCCCGTATTCAAAGCATTCCCGTTTCGGCTGCCGCACCACCTGATCGTGTGCACATGTCCCAGCCTGAAGCACTGAGTAACCGCAGATGGCGAAGGTGAGCCCTCGTGCGGGTTTTGGGGGAGACTCTGAACAAACCCAGTACCCAATTCGTCAAAGCCTCGGGCGAGACGTTTCTGTCGTCGCCTGAAGAAAGGAAGTTGGAGCCATGATTTCCACTACCTCACAATTGCTTGAAGCTTCGCTGATGCTCCTCCTGGTCAGTGAACTGCGTAGCGCACTGCTTCTTCGTCGGCGAGCGTCGCAGCAGTGTGCCGTGGTCCACCCCGCGCGTCGACCGCGCTCAAGACCTCAACGACTCACGGTTCGTCGTCCATGATTCGTTGGCTCAAATATGGCTGCCGCACGCCGGGCAGTACCTCCCGCCCCGTCTGAGAACCGCATCGCACACCGGGCAGCGGCACGGCCAGCCTCGCCGCACGCGTCCCTGAAGGCCGGCGGGCAGCAGGATCAGCAGAGCCAGGATTACCGTAATCGCCGTTCCCGTGATGTACTCCGCGTTGACGGACCGGGCCAACCCGATCACGCCGGTGCGGTCAAGCCACTCGCCCAATGCTAGGAAGTTCGCGAGGAGCAGGATCGCTGCTACCGACGCAACAACGACAAGCCTTCGCATCTTGATGGTCATGATCAAACCCGCCTTTCCGTGCATCTTGACACCGGATCCATCGTAGCGCGGAGCCGACCAGCGCGCAAGGCCCTTTTCAGAATGAAGTTGTCGCCCGCGTGCGGGTATTACAGCTCCCGCGCTCAGGAGGGCGCGGAGTCATCTCATAGGCGACACGTCACTGGTGTGCTGGTACGTATACCGGCCCCTGAGCTTCACGGGGATCGTGGGGGGGTAGAAGTGCAGCTCACGCAGCTCGACTTCGTTGTCATTCGAACACGCGTTCTCGTCGAACGGTCCCGCTTGAGGCAGTCACTTCGTCAGAACCCAGGCGGCATGGGGCCCATTCCCGGCATCATCCACGGGTCCATTAGCAGTTCGTCCTCGTACAACTGCTCTTCCATCATGGGATCAGGCTCAGGAACTGGCGGGGCAAGTTCTTCGGCGATCTGCTCAAGCGGGCCGACATCCGGCATGTCCAAGCCGTTCTCGAGCGGATCCGCGTCAGGAAACCCTGGATCCCGGGCTTCGTCAGAATCGAGATTTGCATGAATGTCAGGTTCGAAGATGATATCAGCGGCCATCCCGAGTGAGTCTATATCAGGGTAATCCTCGCCCATCGGGTCACGTATTACTCCGGCCAG
>CBFDDG010000678.1:0-2431 GCA_965603505.1 uncultured Phycisphaerae bacterium
TCCGAGAGGGGCCAGGGGCTGTGGAAGTAGCTGTCCGGCCAGCCGACGCCCTCCGGAAAGCAGACCTCCGGCGTCAGGACCTCGATCGATTCGAAGCGATCCTCTCCGGTGGTGTCGTCAAGTCGATATTGGTCCGGATCGACGAGCACCAGCGAGCCGCCGACATCGGCGTGATGCGCGCCCGCGATGAACGCGATTCGATTCGAGCCGGGAATCGCTTTTGGCTGAAAGCAGGCGTTGATCCGCTGCGTATAATTGCCGAACACGATGCTCGGGTTTGTGCCGTCCGGGTTGCTGGCCCACAGACCGTGGTAGTTGGCGGCCGAGCGATCCACGTAATCCCATCGCGAATAGACAATCCGTCCGTCGCCCAGCACGGCGGGGTGCCATTCATTGGTCTCGTGGAAGGAGAGCGTCCGCACGTTCGCGCCGGAGGCATCCATCCGGTGCAGGGTATAGCTGGGCAGTGGCTCCCACGGGTTGTGGCATCGCCCGAAGCCGCCGCGCCGCGTGGACATGAATGCGATCCCGCCATCCGGCAGGGGGCAGGGGTCGAAGTCGTCGTCGCAGCCGTCGGTGAGCTGCCGCAAATGCGTCCCGTCGGCGTTCACGGCATGGAGGCGGAAGCATCGTCGCTCGGGCGAGTAGAAATCGGGTTTCACTTCCGCTCGCTCGGCAAAGCCGAAGTACACGGTCCGCCCATCGTACGAGAGGGCAAGCGTCGTATAGTTGCCTTTGGGCAGACGACCGTCGATCACGTCGCGGATCGCGAGCGACCGCCCCGGTTTCTCGAGAATGTACACCCCGCCGCCGGAGATGTCGCCGTAATCATAGAAGTAGCCGAGGTACTCATGGAGCATCTGGCAGATGAATCGGCGGCGCTTCATAAAGACAGTCGATTTGCCGGCCACCAGCGGGTTTTTCAGGGCCATGTCCCGCGTCACCGACCGGACGCGGTGGTACAGGGCCAGTCGCTGGGCATCATTCAGTTCTCCCACTCGGGCGACCCGAGGCGCGAGCGTCTCAAGGGTCGTAATCTCCTCTGTGAGGTCGGGCCGTCCAGCCATATTCTGCAAATCTTCGGACAGGGCCCTGGCTCTCTCATACGCGTCTGCGATGGCGCGGGTCTCTTCCGGTGATCGGCCCCGTCTTCGCTCCTGGGCGGCCCAATCCGCCTGAACGAGTCGATCCAGGTCATGGCTTGTCCCATCGGCGGTGCACGGCGCGCATGGGCAAAACGAGAGCAGAAGCGCAACGAAAGGCCCCATGAGGCTGCATCTGCAAAGGGCTGTTGACATCATCGGCGTTCCTTCGATAACTGCCCGCTCGCGGCGGGCTCTCGTGCCGAAAGGGTACAGAATTTCCCGCGCAAAGACAACGCTTCGCGGGGCGTCTCCTGTACATCTGGACGATTGTGTCGGTTTTGTGCAATAGTTTGGCCCCTGTATGCGTCTATCTTAAGGGTATGGAGTATGGCGAGCACGTACGCTCTGCGCGGCAGTGCCGTTTCTGGGGGGCTCCAATCCGCATGGTAAGGAGGGGCCGGTAGAGGTCCAGGGTTAGGAGATCGGAAGGTGTACACCGGACAAGAAGCTCACAGGCCGGCAAATCGCACGTCGAAGTGCCTGCCGCCGTTTGCATTCGGCAATGGCTATTCACTCACGGCTTTCGACCTCGGCAACGCGGGCGTGAAGCTGGAATTGCGGCATGACGGCGACATCGGGGCCGCCATTATCCTTCCGTCCGCCGAGGTCCAGCGGCTCGGCAAGTGGCTGCTGCGGACGCTCGGCCAGGACAAACATGGATTCCCCGTGGAGTTGGGGGGTATTCTGGAGCGACTCAGCAAGACGAGAATCGAGGAGTCCGTCCTCCAGCGGGGCGACAAGAGGCGTATCAAAGAGGCTCTGCAGGCCCTGAGAGATTGAATCGAGCGGTCCCATTTTGCTGGGGCATGAGAGTGGGTGCGATGTCCAACGTCCGCCATCGGACGAGGTGATTCGACTGTCCCTCACTCGGTTGTGTTTCCGGTCAACTCCAGGAATTGGCTCTCCAGACTGCGACCCTCCGCCAGTTTTCGCGGCGTAATGCCCATTTCCAGGATCTGCCTGAGAAGGCCGGCGATGATGGTGTCCTGATCGATGCCGTCGCCGGAGAGGTCGAACGTTACGAGATACTCAGCGGCTTGCGAATTGTTGTCGGCCCCCCGGGAGGCGGTCCTTTCGATGTTGCGCATGCCGGGGATCGCGCGGAGGCGCTCCAGTTCGCCGTCTTGCAGCGGACGCGACAGGCCCAGATGGCTCTCGCGGTGGGCGAGCGTGATATCATCGACCGATCCGGTCAGGACCAGTTGACCGCGATTGAGAATCGCCACGTGGTCGCACAGCTCCTGGATCTCCGCCAGATTGTGGGAGCTCACCATGATCGCGGCGCT
>CBFDDG010000679.1:0-2419 GCA_965603505.1 uncultured Phycisphaerae bacterium
GTATCGAAACGATCGTCGGCGCCTTCTCCGCTCACATTGTTGCCGTTCTGGTCCATGGAATTCCCGTTCAGATCCTCAATCCACGGGCCGATGACCAACGGGTAATCTCCATAGGCCGCCTGGGTCACAAAGTGGATACGGAACGTGGTTCCCTCGCGGAATTCCGGATCACTCACTTCTATCTCACGGCCCTGTGGGTCCAGAAGTGTAACATCAGCACGGCTGAAGGTGCTCCACTGAATTGGCTCGCTGAAGGTAATGTCCAGATAATCGAACCGATGTCGCCTGGGGCGCGCACCCGACAACCGCCGGGCCTGATGTGTCATCCGGTCCAAGCGTAAAGAGTGCCAGGTCAATGCCGATACCGCGGTTCTTGTTATTGTGCTTGAAATCCTCCGCCACCTGGGAGGCTGGATCGACGACCATGCCGATGCAGTAGGTGCCATACACATCGAAACCGCCGGGCGGTACAGCGGGCAGGCAAAGCACAGTCTTACCCGTGTGAAGACCGCCAACTTCCAACGCCGGAATATCGATTTGTCCAAGCACCACGTCGCTGCCCGGCTCCGTGATACGATCGCGCGAGAGGTAGAAGGCCGCCTGTGTGGCCGGCGCTGCAACGGGACCCTGGTTGAGCACGGCAAAGTCCACCTGCATCGCGCCGCCCCAATCCCCGGGCGCCACCGGCAGCGAAAGGCCGTTGCCAACCAAGTCCGCCTTATCCGTTGGTGCGGCCATCGTGACCCATCTGGAGACGCACCGGCCGAGAGGACAGTCGTCGCATTCCGCGGCACAGACCACGATGTCGATGCGGCCTGTCGGCGGTTGCCCAGCATTCGCAGGATTCCACGGCCCCTCATAGGCAAAGCCGCCATCGTCCAGTTCAAGAACCCGCGGCAGATCGCCATTGCTGAAAAAGGCTTTGACATGAAGAAATGGGTTTGGCGTTAAGGTGTGCGCCCGGATGCAAATGCCTTCGCCCGGCTCAACCGCCGCCCCGTCAGCCAACTCATGCCACCCCCGCAGGAGGTCCACTGCCCACAGATCCAACGGAATCCCGGATTCGTAGGCTCCCAGGTCGACTCCTGCGTCGCGAATCCTCAGGTGGCGTGCGACGTCCTCGGTCACGTCCGCTGGGACCGCCGCATTGTCCCCCTTGTCGATTAACGGCGATGCCGGCGGCAACCACAGGTCTCCGTAGTCGTCGTCCTTCGTGCCCCACGTCCCGTCCACGCCTGGATCCGGCATCCGCGCGAAGAGGGGATCGTCGGCGAGGTTGTGGCCGCCGTCGGTGACTGGTTTGCCCTGGAACCCGGGGCCATTGATCCCCCCTTCGATTGAACAGTAGGAAAACGTCGCCGTTGTTGCCGTTGCCTCTGCATACACCTGATCCCCACGGCTATTGGTGGCCCTGTTCGCCCACAGAATTGAGTTGACCAGTTCCATGTGGCGCACGTAGCACAATGCCCCTGCCACTCCGGCATGGTTCGCTACAAACGTGCAGTTGATGATCCTTGGCGCTGCAGGATCACGACATATCATGGCCCCACCCTCGTCCGCTTGGTTGCCGACGAACAGGCAGTTCACAATCTCCGGAGACGACTGGTTGTTGGAGATCGCCCCGCCACTGAATCCACCGTTGTTGCCATAGAATCGGCAATTGACAATCCGTGGCGCCGCCTGGATGTTTCCGATGCCCCCGCCTCCTTCCGTGTAGGCCTTGTTGCGCAGAAACGTACAGTTGGCCACCAAGGGCGAGCAGGACTTGTTGAGCATCCCGCCTCCGCACCCCTCGTCGGTCAAGGGAACACTGGCGTTCCCCCCGGTGATGGTGAAGCCGTCAATGGTCCCATCGTTTGCGCCCAGAACCACATGGTAGGCGGGCTTTCCAGTTTGAGATCTGGAGCCATCAATGATCGTCTCGTGCGCGAACCAGTCTCGCTGTTCACGGCGGAATTCAGTTCCATCGAAGCCCCCGTAGAGCGCCACTCCGGGCTTCATCTGTACGGAGCCAAGGTTCTGCCCCTGACCGCCCGTCAAGTAGCGGTACTCATCATATGTCCCCTCAGCAACCCAGACCTCCACGGCATTCGCGCCGGTCTTGCGCGACGCCGCTGTGTTGATTGCCTGCTGAATAACCGTGAATGCGTCCTTCCAGGATAGTCCAGTCCCCTTCCCTGTCGCATCCTTGTCGACATAAACCACCGTGGGGCTTGCGCACAGATCCACTGTTGCCTGAATCGCCGTGTTGGCCAACCCCCGCGCACTCGCGAACAACATCGTAAACAGGAGGATCTGCCCGAGTCTTCGATCTCGCGGCGAGGGGAATCCGCCAGCTTGTCTCCCAAGAGACCATACCGGGACAGCCGGACAGGGGAGAGAGGTACCTATGTGCCGTACACTCTGACGCAAATCCATG
>CBFDDG010000680.1:0-2415 GCA_965603505.1 uncultured Phycisphaerae bacterium
GCTGAAGCAATCACCCTCTACGACGCCGAGACGGGCGCGAAGGTCTGGCCGGAGGAGTAATCTCCAGCGCTTGGCATCAACGTCAATCTATCTGCAGCATTCACGACTGATGCGCGTGTCCAGTTGCTGGGTAGCTCGCTCGCTACGTTCGCGACCGTCGACGCAATCAAGCTGGTCGCGGGCCTAGCGGCGGGATTCGCAATTCCCGGGGACGGATAGTGAAGTGCCGGCTGGGATCTGCACTGCTGGCCTGGGTTGCAAGGGCAGCTCCGGCGCGCAGCTACCCCCAGAATACGAAAGCCATAACGCGGGCAGGCCAGGAAGGGTCTAGTCGAAACACACACATGCAGCTTGTAGTCGCGGCGTTCATTTAATTATAGGAGGCGCGCATTCTCTTATCGGTCAGTATAGGCTTAATGATCTCCTGCCACTCCGGCGAGTCCCATGTCTTCAGCGTTATATGCAGGTCATAGTATTTCTGCGGTATAGGATGAGTGCCCATCACTACCTTCATTTCGTATCTGGCGATGACGAAATCACGGAAATGCAGGATGTACGGACAGGGCGGGTACCCGACGATCAATCCAGTGGCAAAATGAACGACCTGGATCCCGTTCTTCTTCATTTCCTCGGGGGCATACTCGACGTTCCCGCCCGGACAGCCGCCACAGGTTGCGTATCCGGCTAGTTCCACTTCCCTTCCACGATAGATGCTGAACGCGCCCTCTCTGTTGCGGAAGGACCTCAGGCATTTGCCCCCAGCGCACATCCGGTAGCGGTCGCAGATGATGATCCCGATTCTCTCCTTCATTCCGTTTTCCTCCGTCCATTCCTCTGCGTCCGTTTGTGGCCAGCCGGCTGGTCTTGGTCCGTAGCCCTATAGTAGCACTTTCCGGAAGTCCAACTGGTCTCCACCAGCTTGTCCGCCTGAAGTGCTTCCACGTATTTGAGAACGTTGTGTGGGTAAATACTGAGCCGCTGTGCAATGCCGTTTATCGAGCACGGTCGCGTTCGCAACAGGCCTAGGATCTCGTCTCGGCTCACAGAGAACTGAGCTTGCTCGTGCACATGGCGGTAATCCGCGACGACTTGGGCGGGCGGATCAAAAAGGCGCGACGACTCGGCCGGAGGCTCGCCTGAAAGCTCCGTAGCGGAGCCATCAGCGGGCGGGCGTGTCACGGTGTTGAGCTGGATGCGGTCCGCGCAATCCAGGTCGTGCGAGAGCCCGCAGCGCGGAGCTTTCTGTCGACGGCGTCCCAGGCGCAGAGCTGACAGAAAGAACGCGGAAATGCCTCCGAGCACGCCGGCGAAAGCAGGGCCACCTGCGCACCCCGGCTGACCGCAGAACGGACACACGGAGAATGCGGCCAGGAACGCGAACAGGCCGGCCCACCACCCAAAAAACCGGGCCAACGGAGCCAGCAAGCGGCGCTTGGCCGATCGACGCAGCGGCCGCGTGCCGGGACCAGCAGGCTGTTCGGTACTGCCAAACTCGCTCGCGGGGCTCGTGGTTCTCTTATCCGTCCGCTGACGGTGTATCCAGAGCATTTGTCCTCCTCGAGCCTCAGTATTTGTGGGCCCTGCGCTTCCGCGGTTCCTGCAATTCAATCAGAAGCTCACTTCTCGCATGGACGGATATCGCAGGGAATGTCTCGCCCGCAACATGGCCTGTCCTGGCCACACCGAGTTCTGAACTGCTCATAATCAGTCTTGTGGAAGCCAGACCCCTTGAAGATCACCGCTGCTCCTGCTCCGAGCACGCGCTGTACAGACCCTCCACATTCGGGGCACGTCCGCAATGGCTTATCCTTCCTGTTCTAGAGCTTCTCGAATAAACATCCGCATTCTTGGCATTCGTATTCATGTGTGGGCATTGCAGCTACTCCTCACCCTGAAGCCAACGCATTCACCGTCATCAGGATTGCGGCGACGAGGGTTGTCAGGGCGAAGAACGTCTTCAGATACGCTGGCTCTGTCTTCAGAGCAGTCTTCCCGCCCAGAGTACCGCCGATGGTACCCGATGCTTGGGCGTGTTCCAGATTCACCACATCTATTCGCGCGATTCAGCAAGAACGGCGGAGACCAGGTCAGCTACGCGCTTACCCGAGAGGAGCATTCCGCCGAAGATCGGCCCCATGCGCGGTCCGCCCAGCGTGGCACAGACACTCATCCCGGAAACCCAAAGCCCCGGGAACACCTCCCCCACGTTCTCGACCACGAAGGTCTCTCCCGCCGCGGCGTCCATGGGACCCTCGCCAAGTCGGCTCGCGCCTGGTTGGGCCGGCAACAATTTTCGCCGGCGCACCACTTCGACAATGCTCGCTTCATGACCGGTCGCATCGATCACAGCCTTGGCTGAAAAGGTGATGGGATCGACCGGCAAGGCGTCCACGATCATGCTGCGATTGACCACCA
>CBFDDG010000681.1:0-2406 GCA_965603505.1 uncultured Phycisphaerae bacterium
AAGAGAAGCAGCAGCGCGTGTTCTCCTGGGAAAGCCGCGGGGAGAGTATCGAACTGGTCTTCCGCCCGCGTTTCTATCAGAAGCACAAGGGTTTTGCATATTTCAAGCCTTGGACTTACAAAGTATGGAAGGATTCGGTTACGGGTTACTGTACCTGGTGGGCGTACCGTGGAGGCTTTACGCAGGAAACGCTCGACGCGATGCTGGAGGTGTTTGTCGAGAAGCATCTCCCCGACTTCGGCTACGACTACATGCAGTTCGACAACTGCTACCAGCATGGCAACGGCAGTGCGCCGCGGAATTGGTTGAACTGGAACAAGAAATACCCGGGCGGCTGGAAGTACGCCATCAAGACCATCCGCGAAGCCGGGATGAAACCCGGCATCTGGGTGCACCGCGTGCACCGCCCCAGCGACCCCGGCGTGAAGGAAATCATAGAGAAACATCCCGACTGGTTTGTCCCGGGGGCCGACGGCAAACCACATCACCAACGCGGATTCTGCTCGTTGAACACACTCAACAAGGAGGCCGTGGACAATATGATCCGTGCCCTCTACAGCGGGTTGAAGACGCAGGGCTGGGACTACGTGAAGATCGACGGGACCGGGGACCTGCTTCGTGCATACCAGAACAAGAATTGCGCCGAGTTCTTCAAGAACCATCCCACCACTCCGGAGCAGTCGCTGCGCACGTGGGACATCATTGCTCGCGAGGAACTGGGGCCGGATGTCTACGTCCTCGCGTGCCACACCGTCGGGAACGCCCGGGTTGTAATCGGCTTGGTGGACGGTGGCCGGCTCAGCAACGACGGCTTCCAACCGCGTACTCTGGCACAATACAACTTCTTGGAAGGCGTGGCCTGGCGGGGCGATCCCGACCATTGCGATGTTATGGGGACGTGGCTTATGGATGAGGATGCCATGATGGCGGTCTTCGCCACGGAGGCGCCTGTGCCGGTTCGAACAATCGTCCGGCCTGCGATTTGCGCCATGGCCGGCGGCGTGCTCATGGTCAGCGACAAGGTGGAGGTGTACAAGGACGACCGGAACATCGAGGGCATGAAGCGCAGCGCGCCCGTGCTCTTTACCGTGCCGGGGCAACTCTACGACTGCGGCCGTCGTACCGTTCCCTGGTGGCTGCAGGAGATCGACCGGCCCTTCGACCACTGGTCGGTGCTGGCGCGGTTCCAGTGGGGCGAGAAAGAGAAGGACAAGCATGTGTACCACCTCAAGGGCGCGCCGCAGCAAGAGGTCACGTTCGCGGACTTGGGTCTCCCGGCAGACCGCGAGTACCTGGTCTGCGAGTTCTGGAACCAGACGTACCTCGGCAAGTTCACCGGTTCGTTCACCGCTCCCGCGATGGATAACAATACCGGAATGGACGTCTTCGCCATCCGTGAGGCGCGCCCGCATCCGTGGGTCATCTCGACCACGCGTCACATCTCCCAGGGCGGCGTCAGCCTGTTGGATGAGAAGTGGGACAGCCGCCGCAACATCCTCTCAGGCACAAGTGCCGTGGTCGGCGGCGACCCCTATGTCATGACGATCCATCTGCCTGAAGGCTATCGCTTGCAGACCGCCGAGGTCGGGGGCGAGAAGGTGGAGACCAAGAACCTGCCCCGTACCGCGACGGTTCGCATCACCCCCGCCGCAAGCAAGACCGTGGACTGGGAAATCAAGTTCGCCAAGTGAGTATCGTCAGCGAAAGCGGCAGAATCAGGGCCTCCTGACCCCCTCCCCGTGATTTGGTCCAGGTTTTGTGAGAGAATCCTGGCGGCCGGAGGCCGGAAAGGATTCTCAGGTGAAAGAGCGACACAGTGCCGAGCAGATCGTGGGGAAGCTGCGTCAGGCGGACGTGGCCTTGGGCAAAGGGCTGCCGGTGGATTCGTTCGTCGGCCGCAAACGACAGGAGTCGAGCCAAGGAGTGAAATATGCTGAAGCATTGGGCGAGAGCCGTGCTGGTGCTGGGAAACGTGTTTCTTCTGGCGGGCGGCTGCCAGAAGGCGCCGGCTCTGGTGCAGGCCGGCGGTGGCGGGTCGCCCACACACGATCGGCGGCCGCTTATCGGCATCACCAGCGCGTACATACCCGACGGCGATTACGCGAAGGTCCACTCATCCTATACGCAGGCGGTCAAGGAAGTCGGCGGCACGCCCGTCATCCTCCCCGTAATCGAAGGCAATGACAAAGACCTCGTCGGCGAGTATGTTCGCGCCTTGGACGGGCTCCTGCTGACGGGCGGCGACGACGTGCCGCCAGAGGCCTACGGCGAGAACCCGCTCGAGCAGACCAAGACACTCTCTCCCAGACGGCATCGCTTCGAAAAGGCGTTGGTCGAGGCGTGGCTGCCGACCCGCAAGCCGATCCTGGGCATCTGCAGGGGCCTCCAGCAGATCAACGTGGTCTG
>CBFDDG010000682.1:0-2398 GCA_965603505.1 uncultured Phycisphaerae bacterium
GAGGCGATCGTCCCCGGGTCCGTGTAGGGCGAGGTGATGACCTCGTCCCCGGGACCGATGCCGAGCGCCTCGACGCAGGTGTGCAAGGCCTGCGTCCCGGAGCCGGTGGCCACGCAGAACCCCGTGCCGATCAGTTTCGCATACTCCTTTTCGAACGTGGGGACGGTGCCCGAGCGGGACTGGATTCGGCACCAGATCCGGCTCTTCGTGGTCTTCAGGACCGACTCGATGACCTTCTCGTCCCAGTGCGGCCAAGCGGGCCAGGACTTGTTCTTCCGAACGGGTTCGCCGCCCAGGATGGCCAGCTTGCCCGCCTTGCGCGTGACGTTGCCATAGGCGGGAACCGACGTCGAGGTGGCCGCCGCCAGAGAACCCGCCGATGCCGCCGCTATGAACTGCCGTCTCGTCAGATCGCCGCTCGTCATTGTATGACCCTTTCCCATCCGAAACGTATCTCAGGTCCAGAGAAGGCACACCGTGATGAGTGTTCTCTGCTCCTTTATAGTGCACACCCCCCGCCCATGCAACCGCTATCTGGGCATCGTGGAACCCCCTCCTTTCTCCAGCGACCGCGCGGACGGCACTGGTCCTCGCATCGAACGCAGGCTAAAATACATGGGCGAAGCCACGTACAGTCGAAGAAGGGATGTATGACCATGAGAAAGAATATCATGCCCGGCCTGCTGTTGGCGGTTTCTATCACGTTGTTGTGCAATGGGTTCTTCTGCCCTGTCGGCCGGGCCGCACTCAGAGGGGGCTGTGCAAAGGTCAATATCACGCCGCCGCTGGGGATCACGCTGATCGGGTCCAAGGGCCAGCCGAGCGACGCCGTCATGGATGATCTCTATGCCAAGGCGATGGTCCTCAGCGACGGCGTCAATACGGTCGCGATCGTAGCGGCCGATCTGCTGTACACGCCCCTGGACGACGTCACGAATCCCGTGCGCGCCGCGATCAGCGAGAAGACCGGTATCCTGGGACGAAACGTAATGGTCTGCGCCACGCACACCCATTCCGGGCCGGAGGTCTTCACCCGGACCAAGGTGCCGCAGGAAGGCCGCCTTCCCGCCGCCCAGGTCGATCAGTCGTACGTCCAGGTCCTGATCCGGAAGATGGCCGATTCCGTGCAGATCGCCCATCGCAACATGCAGGATGTGACGCTCGGCGCAGCGACAGGAGATCTGCCGGAAGTGCTCTACAACCGAAGGCCGGTTATGAAAGACGGCCGGGTGAAGATGGCCTTTACCCTGCCGCCGGAGGTGGCGGCCACGAGAAGGATAGAGAGGACCAACGAAGGTGACACGAGGGTCACATTCGCCTTCCCACCCGAAGAGGAGCAGCCAACCTTCGGCCCCATTGATCCGGAGGTGCTCGCGCTCCAAATGGAGGATGCGGAGGGTCGGACGGTCGGGTCCATCATCGGCTTCGGCTGCCACCCGGTCTGCATCTATCCGTATCTGAGCACGACGGTCTCCGCCGATTATCCCGCTTTCGCGACGCGCGTCGTCGAACAGGTGGAGGGAGGAACCAGCCTCTTCGTGCTCGGGCTCGCAGGGAATACCGTCCCTCTCCAGCGGGGACCGGGACCTTGCGAAGACATCGGCAAGGCCCTGGGGGGCGAGGCCCTGCGAAGACTCCAACTGCTTGCCACCGCCGACGATGTCACTCTGAAGGCACTCAGCAGGAAGATCTCGCTTCCCATCAGGAGAAACGCTTCCTCCGATGACCCGAACAACGCGGAAAGTCCCGACCGCATTGCGACCGAAATCCAGGTATTGAAGCTCGGGGATCTCTGCGTGTTGGGCCTGCCGGGAGAGGTATTGGTTGAGGTGGGCCTCGCGATTAAGCAAGAGGCGGACGTCGAAAACCTGTTCATCGTGACGCTCGCCAACGACGCCGTCGGGTATGTCTGTCACGCCGAGGCGTACGAACGAGGCGGGTACGAGCCGGGATCCGGAACGAATCTGGCCCCGGGCGCCGGCGAGATCATCATCGAGCAAGCCCTGGCCCTTCTCGACGAAATCGGGCAACCACCCAACGGCAATGCAAAAATCAAATAGCAAAAATCAAAATGACAAATCAAAATCCAAAATATCCCTGCCTGCGGTAGTCGGATCCGCGCGCCCACGGCCTCTCCCTGCCAAACAAGCCTCGGCCCAAGAGCCTGCCCTGAGCGAAGTCGAACGGGCTGAATCCGCAATTTTGCACTTTGCATTGTGTGTGACTACGTCTTGTGGCAGGACAGGTCTTTTCTGTCACCCCAAGCGCAATCGAGGCCTCGGGGTGGGACCACCCATGTAGGGTGGGTTCTTAACCCACGCGTCAGATACGCTCCGGTTGGGTGAACGCGTGGGTCGAGGACCCACCCTACAACTGGATCCGATGCGAAGAACATGCT
>CBFDDG010000683.1:0-2393 GCA_965603505.1 uncultured Phycisphaerae bacterium
TCGAGCATGACCATCGAATCATCGCCACGACCGTTCAGCCAACCGCCGCCGGTATCGGGACCCCAGCCCGTGCCTCTGTCGGCGCGCTCGCCGGTGGTCTGGTAGCCGCCGGCCATGTACATGGCCCAGGCCAGACGGCGGCGGTTCTCCGCGCTGCGGGCCGGTGTCTTGCGGTTGCCGCCCCAGCCGACGGGATAGTGATCTTCGTAGCCGTATTCCTCGTTGATCTGCGGAATGATTCGTCCCGTTTTCTGCTGCTGCAGGCGGTTGTTCCGCATGAATCGGTAGCCGCCGCGTTCGTCCCAGCTCTGGTACATCGCGAAATCCGCCCACGGGGACGTGCGAAATGGAAACTGGCCGTGCCCATGGACCGACGCGACATGATCGTACGGGTCCCACTGCTTGATCAACGCTCCCATCTTGTTGACCCACGGCTCATTGCGAAACAGATGGTACTCGTTCGTCACATCCCACATTACGTTGGAGAAGGCGGCGAGGCGAGCCACGGCATATCGGTAGTATCGCTGCTCATCCTCCCGGCCCATGCGCTCCTTGAATGGGTCCACACCGGGACGCCGACCATCAACGTAGAAGATGATCGAAATGGCCATGTCCCTATCGCGCGCGTGGCGGAGCAGGCGCTCGATCTTCTGCCAGTGCGACAGATTGAACCGTGTGACGTCGAAGCCGGGGTCGCCAACACTGTCCGGTCGCCGAGCGACCCAGGGATTCATCAGGAAAGAGAACTTCTCCGTCGGAAAGACGTTCTCATACCAGGCCCGGCCGTCTTTGACCCGGCCATTGATCGCGACCCGCAAGCGGTTGACCTTGAGCCGGGCCAGCCGGTCGATGTTGCTGCGAATGGCCTCGTCGTCCCAGCCCAGCAGCCAGTACGTCGTTGTTCCGTTCCAGAAGTAGTGTTCGCCGGTGCCCTCCCAGACGAAATGCCACGGGTGCTCCTCGTCCACACGAATCAGTCCGCGCCGCTTGTCGTTCCGGGCCTTGAACCGGCCGGTATGCGAGGCCTGGTAAGCCCCCTGCCGATACGTCACCGAATAGCGGTAGTCACCCGGCTGCGCCGGCACAAAGCGAATGCGAAAAGCACTGCCGTCGGCAGCATCGCAGAACCCATCGACACGCACCGCTTCGGCTTCCGACTGGGAGAACTGCCCTTCCACGGCGACATCCGTGAAGGGATTGGCAGCATCCGGCCGATCTACTTTGACCGTAATCTCGACATAATCATAACAGCCTACGCTCTGGGCTGACTGGACGAAGCCCACTTTCGCCGGGGCGGCATGAAGCGCTGCGGGAGCAACGAGCGTAAGGCATAGGACTGCGCTCGGCAACGTCAATAATTGAATCCGGCTCATAGCTGCACACCTTTCAATCACTCAGGGATACTGGCGGAAGCAATACCCAATCACGATCGTCGACAGCGTTCTTGCCGAGCCGGGCGAGATCATGGGGGCCGGTTCGGACACTCTCCTGACGATCCTGGCCTGCACGTAAGACCTGCGCGGCTTCGGCAACGACTTTCAGTTCTTCACTGTCCAGTTGGTCGAGCAACCGCCGGGTGCGGAGGTCGAAGGACCGACGAGGCTCCTGGTCAGGCGCGTTTCGCTGCGTCCCGTTATGCAAGCACCAGCCGGCGGCTCCCCCGGTCGCCGCGCCTCGCAGGTCGGCCAGAAAATCGGCGGCCACAGGCTCCCACTGCGTATAGCCCCGGCGAAACGGCTCCTGGTAATGCACCGGCGCCACCCGGCCCATCTTCTGCATCAGGGCCAGCAGCACACGGGTGCGAGCCTCTGTCTGCTGAGGCGATTCGGGGTTTCGCGGGCGGTGGGGGCAGAGAAAATCGAGACCGGCGGTCACCAGGGATGTGCGTACGTCTTTTTCGCTGAGATCGTGCCCGCCGAAGGAAGCGGTGACCAGCCGCTGTGGATCGAGCCGACGGACCTGTTCCCGCAAGGTCTTAACCTCTGCAATGGGCACGTAGCGTCCGTCGCGGATATCGCGCTCGTTGGCAAGGTCAAGATACCAGTTGCGGCGTCCCTTGAGGGTTTCGACCAAGGTTGCCACCGCCTGCCGGTGCGCTGCGAAGTCCGGCAACCGCCCGCCGGCGTCCCGCGTGAGGGTCACGTCCACAATCAGCCCCCGGCGGTCACACTCGGCGACGAGCCAACGCAGTCTGCCCAGGAACGGCTCGCGCGCCCGGCCCTGTGCGTCCACAGCCGATACGTCGGCATCGAGAAAACCCCACGTAGCCCAAACCCGCAGCCAGTTGAAGCCGTGTTTCTGGAGGTCATCCAGATCCTCGCTTACGAATTCCTCGGATGCACCCAATGCCCCATAGTAGCTGACGCCCAATAGGAAGGTCGGCTTGCCATCCA
>CBFDDG010000684.1:0-2391 GCA_965603505.1 uncultured Phycisphaerae bacterium
CCCACGCCTCGCGTGTACTGGGCGGCAGGCTGGGCCCTTCCTGATGCGAAGAGCCAGCCGAAGCGGACCCATGCCCGAAATTTTAACACGAAGAGCGAGAAAATAGAAAAAACAGAGGATTAGGGAAAATGCTCACACATTCCATTTGACATTTCGGGGTGTATGAATACAATGGACAATGGTGAATGGTCGTCCAGACGGCAGGTGACGGCAGGTGATAGTTTGTCTAAGAATAAGGAGGCAGGGCCATGTTTCCATTAGGAAGAGCAGGTCCGCTGGCGGTCGCGATCGTGGTATCGGTATGTCTGCTGCCGGCAGGAGCAGTCCCGATAGTGGACCTCACAGGAGGAGCAGGGACGTTCGGGTACGCAAATGGCGCGTACTTCGAGTGGGCCGATGAGAATTCGACCGGAACGGGTGTGATCGACTCATTCCTCCGCATTCAGGCGACGGGCACGGAACGAGGCTACAACACGGACGGCACGCTCGAGTTCGACACGAAGGTCTCGCATACGAAAGCTCTGTTGCTGAGCGCCGTCCCAATCGTCGAGAAGAACAGCGTTCTCTATCGAGAGTTCCTGCTCGACATCGGCGAGCCGAGTGCCGGTGCCGGGCCTCTGTTGTCGCTCGATACGATCGAGATTTACCTGGCCGGCACAGGAAGTCTGACGGGCTACCCAGCTTTGGGCACGCAGGTCTTCGATCTCGATGTCGGTGCGGATGGAGACGTCACGGTCCTTATGGATGCCAGCCTTAACCCCGGCAACGGCTGGGGAGACGTGTTTGCGTACATCCCGACCAGTCTGTTCACGGGCGGCGACTATGTCTATCTGTACTCCGAATTCGGCGGGACGTATGCCAGCGCCTCCAGCCCCGAGGAGTGGGCTGTGCGGTTGACCGATGTCCCACCTCCGCCTCCGCCACCTCCGCCTCCACCACCGCCGCCACCGGTGCCGGTGCCTGGTGCGCTGCTGTTGGCCCTGTTGGGCGGGAGTCTGACGATTTCGCTGCACAGGCGAAGAACGCTGTAACTTTTCTTCCTGTGCACATCTTCTTCTTGGGGCTGCGGATCTCACCCGCAGCCCTTTCTCTATGCGCCGAGCAGGTTCGACAGCTTGAGGGGGCACGTCCCTTTCGCAACCTGATGGCGAAGATCGCCCAACGGGTCAGCGACAAACGGTTGCTCAAGCTGATCCGGGCGTTTCGGACCGCTGGGGATACCGAGATTGACGGCCGCCCGATAGCTTCGCCAGCCAAACCGGCGTATGCGGACCCGCGTGTACGGCGGTGTGACAAGGAAAGCGGGCGACCGCCGGCCGATGTCGATTGACCTCAGTGATCTGCCATCCATCCAACGATGCTCCGTGCGCCCGTGCTGTCTGGCATGCTTTAGCGGGTACTGCCCTTCCGGCCCATATTGATTTTTCTGTAAGCCCTGCCTGAGCCCTGAGTCTAATATGTCAGCCATGGCGAAGGTATCCGAGGAGCAAGCCCTGGTGGAGGGGTTCCGCCGGGGAGATGATTCTGCGTTCGACAGGATCGTGGAGAGGCATTCGACCGAGGTCGCGGCCTTAGCCAACCGTCTGCTCGGCTGGCCGGGGGACGTGGATGACATCGTTCAGGATGTTTTCGTCGCGGCGTTTCTGGGATTGAAGCAGTTTCGGGGCGAGTGCCGGCTGCGGACGTGGCTCTTTACCATCACGGTCAACAAGTGCCGCAGTCACCGGCTCTGCCGGCTGCGCCGCATCCGGCCCACAAGCGTCAAGGCCGATGCCATGGTCAGCCCGGACGGAAGCAGTGACCAGGCGGCCATGGATGCCGAGACATTCGCCAGGGTCCGCCGGACGGTGCAAACCCTGCCGCAGAAGTATCGTGAAGTGGTGGTCCTGAGATACCTCCAGGGGCTCGAAACCACCGAAATCTGCGAGCTTCTGGGGGTCACGGTCGGTGCCGTGCAGGTTCGCCTGAACCGGGCCAGAAAACGATTGAGAGAGCAGTTGGGCGATCTGTTCGAGGAGAAGTCGTGAGCGAGGAACGAATCAAAACATTGCTGCAAGGGGCCGATGAGATTGCGCGTGAGCCCGTGTTCGCCCGTATCAGCGCAGCCGGGATCCGGCGGCGGGTTCTGCAAAGACGCCTTCTGAGGGTCACCATACCTGTTGCAGCCGCGGCGGTCGCACTCGTCGGGTTCGCCTTGTGGGCCATCTGCATGCAGACGGAAGAGCCGCCTGAGCCACAAAGGATCGCCTCACTGGAGGAGCAAGTCAGGCAATTGCGAGCGCAGACGGACGCGACCTTGAAGCTGGTTCGAGAAGTACTCGAGAGGGACCGGCGGGAGCGACACCTCGCGTCGCTTGAGGCGGAGTTGGCGAGGATTCCCGACCCGATGCA
>CBFDDG010000685.1:0-2361 GCA_965603505.1 uncultured Phycisphaerae bacterium
ACCGACATCATCGCGAATCTCACGAAAGTCCGGCCGGACCTGCTGTTCTTCTCCGGCGACCAGGTCTACGACCACAACCGCCACTACGCCTACTGGCTCCGGTTCGGACGCGACTTCGGCGCGATCATTCGCAACACGCCCACCGTCACCATCCCGGACGACCACGACGTCGGACATCCGAATCTGTGGGGCCAGGGCGGGAAGAAATCGTTGCGGTCGACGGGCGACGACGGCGGCTACTTCAAGCCCGTCGAGTATGTGCAGGAGGTCGAGCGGGCGCAGACCAGCCATCTGCCCGATCCGTTTGATCCCACACCCATCGAGCAAGGCATCGGCGTGTATTACACGAGCCTCACGCTCGGTCGCATCAGCTTCGCGATCCTCGAGGACCGCAAATTCAAGACGGGGCCGGACAGCGTCCTGCCCGCCGACGACTGGCGACCCAAGCGGCCGGACCATGTCGCCGTGGCCGATTACGACCCGCACGCGTTGGATGTGCCGGAGGCGCAGTTGCTCGGCGAGCGCCAGCTTGCCTTCCTGCGGCAGTGGGCGACCGACTGGCACGACTGTGACATGAAGACGGTGCTCTCCCAGACGGTCTTCGCCGGCGGCGCCCACCTGCACGGCTCGCGCAAGAACCGGCTGTATGTCGATCTCGACTCAAACGGCTGGCCGCAGACCGGCCGCAACAAGGCCCTCATCGAGATGCGCAAGGCCTTCGCCCTGCATATCGCGGGCGACCAGCACTTGGCCACGATCATCCATCATGGCGTCAACCACTGGAACGACTCGTGCTACTCATTCTGCGTCCCGTCCATCGCCAACCTGTACCTGCGATGGTGGGTGCCGCTCGAAGAGGGCAGGAACCGCGAGCCGGGAATGCCCGAATACCTCGGCGAGTTCAAGGACGGCCTGGACAATAAGATCACCATGCTGGCGGTGGCCAATCCGGCCCCCGAGGAGAATCACGACAAGCTGACCACGCGTGCGGCGGGCTTCGGCCTCGTCAAGTTCAACCGGAAGACGCGGAAGATCACCCTGGAATGCTGGCCCCGCAACGTGGATATCACCGCCCCGGATGCCAAGCCCTACCCTGGCTGGCCGCGAACGATCGACCAGCTCGACAACTACGCCAGACAGCCCGTGGGCTTCCTTCCGACGCTCACGATCAGCGGCATGGTGAATCCCGTCGTCCAGGTGATCGATGAGGAGACGGGCGAGATCGTCTACACGCTGCGGATCAACGGCGCGGAGTTCCGCCCGAAGGTCTTCAAGCGTGCGACGTACACGTTGAAGGTGGGTGAGCCGGGCACGGATCGGGTCAGGATTCTCACGAACGTCGAAGTGCTCGGCACGGATGAGAGCGGGACGATGGAGGTGTCCCTATAGCGGCATTGATGAATGCGGCGGACAAATAGGAATGGCCGCGGGTTAATGCCGACCCGCGGCCAGGTCATTCCTACGGGCAACTTCCCCCCTTCTTCCCGACCCCGGCCTGTCCGCAACCGGAGCCACCTGTAGCCCCCCTCGGCGAGGTAGATGTCGTCCGCGATTATCCGTCCGATGGCGATTGTGCCTCATCGATCCTCTCCCGTAACAGCCGGGCCGCCTCAAAGGCCGTCTCTTTGCCGAACGCGATGCATTTGTGCATCCCCGAGTTGACCGATCTGGCGAGTTCCTCCGACTTCAGTGCCGAACGCACATCCGCCACCTGCACCGGCGAACCCGAGTCTTGCTCGGGCGTCGGCCCCAGGCAGTAGACGGCCGTCGCGAAGCCGGAAGAATACACGATCAGCAGAAAAACAAATTTGGTTCTCCAGCCCATGGTAACGATGGTTCCCCTTCCTTCGCAGGATGTCATCGGCCGGCCCTCCAGCCCTTGCACGTGGTTTCCTACTATGGAAATCATACGATAGGAATTCGCACATGCCAAACGCCCGGCCCGACGGGTTCGGAGGCTCGGCCGCGCCATCTGTCTCGCTCGCTTGGGATTATCGGCGGCGGCCCGCGTTATCGCTGCAGGCAGGCATCGAGCACGCCGCGCAGGGTCCCGCAGACGATGGCCACCTCGTCCTGCGTGAGATGATTGTGGAACGGCAAGGCGAGGGTCCGCTCGCTCACGGACTCCGTTATGGGAAAATCACCCCGGCGGTATCCGTATCGCTCGGCAATGAAGGGTTGCAGATGCACCGGCGGAAAGTAATTGCCCACCTGAATGCCCTGCCGGTTCATCTCCCGGAGCACGCCGTCGCGATCCTCGCGTCCCAGCGGCTCGGCCAATTGCACCACGAACACGAACCAGCTCATCTCGCAGCCATCCGGCTCCTGTGGCACGACGAGCCGATCGTCTTGCGCCAACAG
>CBFDDG010000686.1:0-2357 GCA_965603505.1 uncultured Phycisphaerae bacterium
ATCCAGGGCTTCGTCACGTTCTTCATGACGTTGATCGTCTCGGCCGGGTCCTTGCACCAGTAGCCTGGAACTTCATTATAGGGGCCCTTCAACTCGTGCGGCTTCGGCGCGCTGGGGTAGTTGTGGTGGTGGAACGTCTTGATGTAGAAGTCGGCACCGATATCATTCTTCTCGCACGCGACGATGGCACGCAGGTCGTGCGCCCCGACGCCTGAGGGGACGCCGAGGTCTTTGGCAATCTCGACAGCTTTTCGCATCAGATCGATCCGGCCCTGAGCGACGAGGGCATCCGAGCGGACGCCCCAGAGGTAAATGGCCTCGGAGCCTTCATCGACCAGCTCCTTGGTCATATCGGCGTAGGCCTTCATGTCGTCGCTGATCTCAGCGATGGGGCAGATGATCCATTGCATCTTGCCGCCGTAGCGCGAGCGGTACCGCTTGAGCATCGGCACGATTCCCGGCGGGTTGTGGATGGACAGCGTGTTGATGCCGTGGGCCTCGGCCAGGGCCATCGTCTCGTAAATCTTCTGCTCCGTGTTGTAGTGCGCGCAGAGGTTGTAGACGTACTGGAGGTCCCGGCTGTGCGTGTAATGCGTCAGGAGGTTGCCGCCCAGTAGCATTCGGCTGACCTGCAGCTTGCCGATCTTGCCCATCGGCAGCGTCGCCTTCGACCCCGGCTCGACTTTGATCGCCGGCCCGCCGCGCTCGGCAGCCTGACCCGCGTTCAGCGCCAACGCCCCACCGGCCGAAGCCGCCAGTGACTGCTTCATGAAACTCCGACGATTCACATTCGACGACATATGATCCTCCTTCTTGTCTAAGGGATTGCGGACTGCGGATTCGCGTTGTGGCAATAATCCGCAATCATCAATCTGCAATCATAGCTCCCCGGCGGTCCAGCGGATGGAGCGGACGATCAGCTCGCGATAGTTCGGGTTCGCGTAGGCCTTGGAATCGTGGCCGCCTTGGAGAAAGACGACGCGGGCCGGGCCGTACTGCCGGGTCCAGCCGATGGTCGCGTCGCTGGTCGGATGGTCCGTCGTCAGCAGGACGTGATTGTCCTTGGCGAACCAGACGCCGTGATAGGTCTCGTCGTGGATCTGGAAGTTCTCCATGCCGCGGGTGATCGGGTGGTTCCGGTCGCGGATGAAGACGTTCATATCCAGATCGTGCTCGTAGGTTCCCATCGGATAGGCCACGCCGTCGATCTCCTGGTCCTTCAAGGGGTATCTGGCCCCGATGATCCGACGGTACCCGTCCCACGCGTTGAAGGCGCCCTCGGCGTGGTGCAGCGAGACCAGGCCGACGCCCTTGTTCAACAGGGCCTTGAAATTCTCCTGCCGCTGGGGCGAGATTTCCTGTGTCATGTTGTACAGCACGATCACGTCGTAGTTCCAGCCGGAGATATCCTCGAGCAGCTCGCTGTGGTCCTTCTGTTCGGCTTCGACGTACTCGATGTCGTCGTAGCCCTGAAACAGGGCAAAGAACGGGTCGTGCTCGAACCCGTGGCCGCCCGTGACCACCACGACGTTGATCTTGTCCGGCTCGCCGAACTCGGCCTTGCGGGCCAGCCCGTTATTGCAGGAACTGACGAGACCGGTCACAGTCAGCAGGAGCACGCACAAGGTTGCCTTCATTAGCCATTTCTTCATTTGCTGCATCTCCACTTATCAAGCATGGGCCATCCGTAAGTCGCCGGACTACTTCAGCGGCTTGACCATGATGTTCCTGTAATAGACGATACTCTTGGGGTCGTGGCCCTGGAGGGCGAAGGTGCCGTGGGA
The DNA here is from genome assembly GCA_965603505.1 of uncultured Phycisphaerae bacterium. GTDB lineage: Bacteria > Planctomycetota > Phycisphaerae > Sedimentisphaerales > Anaerobacaceae > PLanc-01. The sequence goes on from CBFDDG010000686.1 coordinate 1,785, forward strand.
GACCTTGCGTCCTTCCATTTTCCAGTCTGCCGGCTCCGTCCAGTCCACGGTGGTCTTGCCGTCGATCTTGATGATGATGTGCTTGCCCTCGACCTTGATGTAGTAGTCGAACCACTCGTCGTCCTTTGAGGGCGCATTGTCTATCACGTCCTGGACGCCGTAGAGCCCGCCGGTCTTCTTGCGATCGCTGTGCGTGGTGTTCACCTGGCATTCATACCCTTTGCTGGGCCAGCCGGTCTCCTCGTATTCGGTGTGGAAGTAGATGCCGGAGTTGGAGCCGGGCGTGGTCATCACCTCGGCCCTGAACTCGAAATCCGTGAAATCAGCGCCGTTGACGGGGCCAGCGTAGAACAGGTGGCTGCGTTCGCCGTGGGCGACGATCAAGCCGTCCTTAACGGTAAACGTGCCCTTGTTTTCGCTCGCCTTCCAGCCGTCGAGGGACTTGCCGTCAAACAGCGGCTTCCAGCCCGTCACCTTGCCGACCACCTCCTGCGTCGTTTGACAGCCTGCCGCCAGAACAGAGGCGCACACCAGCGCGAAAAGCACATTCCTTGCCATCTGACTTCTCTCCTT
>CBFDDG010000687.1:0-2356 GCA_965603505.1 uncultured Phycisphaerae bacterium
TCATCGTCCCCGAGAACGAAACGCTGGACGTTCCCGAAGACCTCTTCGGCGAAAACGGCAACGGCAATACGAACGGCCCGCGCCGCAAGCGCCGCCGCCGAAAGCGGTAGAACACACCGTCGCACCGAGCCCGCCTTACTCGCCCTGGCCGAGCCTGTTGGGGTAACGGCCTGACTCCGGCAGACGGTGTCCCCCGTCGCCGGCCGTACCACCCCGGATCGTATTCGCGGTGTATACTATGCGGTGCAATGTCCGCCCCACCTGATAGAGGTGTTCTGTTGTGATGGAATCCGGGCGTCCCGGTCTTTTCGACAAGGTACGGCTGCCGCCGGAACTCGACAGCTACCTGCGGTCAACGAACCCATGGTGGGAGAGCAAGCCAGGCCGGGTCCTACCAGGCTATCGTCGCTGGGCGTTTAGCGTCCTACTCAAGAAGCTTCGAGCCGGGCTAGCACCTGTGGTCGTGTTGCGCGGAGCACGACAGGTCGGCAAGACCACCTTGCAAGAGCAGGCCGTGGAGCACCTCTTGCGCGAGGAGGCTGTCGACCCTCGGCGGATTTTACGTGTCCAATTCGACGAGATTCCAAGCCTGAAGGGGTTGCGTGAGCCCTTGCTGGCCATTGTCGACTGGTATCAGAACCGGATACTCGGTCGGACCCTGAATGAGGTGGCCCACGCCGGTGAACCCGCATACATCTTTCTAGACGAAGCTCAAAACGTCCTGGACTGGGCACCTCAGGTCAAGGCACTCGTGGATCACCACACGCTACACATGGTGGTGACCGGAAGCTCGGCCCTGCGCATTGAAGCAGGCCGGGACAGTCTGGCCGGGAGGATTACCACGCTCGAACTGGGAACCCTACTGCTCCGAGAGGTCGCTGAATTGCGGTTCCGCCGCGAGATCTCGGCGGCGATTCCGCCCAACGGTCTGGAGCTTCTGCTTCACGCCGATTTCTGGCGCGACGCCGTAGCACGAGGCAAACAGCATGAGGCCGACCGCGATCGAGCCTTCGTTGCGCTTTCGCAGCGGGGCGGGTACCCGATGGTGCACGCCTTCCCAGACAGCCCCTGGCCGGATGTGGCGGATCAGCTCAATGAAACGGTTATCCGCCGAGTGATTCAACACGACCTGCGTATAGGCGAGCGCGGACGGAAACGCGATCCGGAGTTGCTTGAGCACGTCTTCCGACTTGCCTGCCGTTACGCAGGACAGGCACCGAGTCCGGCAACGTTCGTGGCGGAGGCCAAGCAGGTGCTTCAAGCCAACGTCGGCTGGCAGAGGATCCTCAGCTACTTGCGCTTCTTGGACGGAGCTTTGCTTTTGAAACTCGTTCGCCCACTTGAGCTACGCCTCAAACGCCGAAAGGGGAACTCCAAGCTTTGCATCGTCGATCTTGGCCTCCGCGCGAGCTGGCTGGAAGAGATGGTCCCCTTGCACGCGGAGGGCCTTGCGGAAGCGCCGCACCTCGCCGATCTTGCCGGGCACTTGGCCGAAAGCGTAGTGGGTGCCTACCTGTCCGATCTCCCGCACCTCGACTTGGCACACTTCCCCGAACGGGGGACCGAGCCGGAAGTGGATTTCGTCCTCACTATCGGCGAAAAGCGGATCCCCCTGGAGGTCAAGTACCGACGGCGTGTTGACCCACACCGCGATACCATCGGTCTCCGCTCCTTCCTAGAGAAGACCCATTACAACGCCCCCTTCGGCGTGCTGGTAACGATGATGGACGACGTCACGGTTCCCGATCCGCGCATCATCCCGATCTCGTTGCCCTCCCTGCTCCTCATGCGGTAGCAGCGGGTGGGAGTGGCGGATCGGCCGTGTTCTGAGGACACCAATGAAGTGCAATGCCTGGGGCGGATGCCTGGCAGAGCCGCGCCGCTCCGGCTGCGGCGCTTGACGCGCTAATGGCGCGATCGTATCGGTCTGAAAGGACAAACGCGCCCTCGGGCGTAGGGAGGTTTCCTTGGCGACAAGCGTGCGGATCATCCAGGTGGACGCCTTCACGGCCGAGGCGTTTGGGGGGAATCCGGCGGCGGTTTGCTTGCTGCCGCAGGAACGAAGCGCCGAGTGGATGCAGGCCGTCGGCGCGGAGATGAATCTGTCGGAGACGGCGTTTTTGCTGCGGCAGCCGGACGGGGATTTCTCGATCAGGTGGTTCACGCCGACGGTCGAGGTGCCGCTGTGCGGGCACGCCACGCTGGCCAGCGCACACGTCCTCTGGGAAGAGAAGCTCGTTTCACTCGACGAGCAGGTCACCTTCAGCTCGCAAAGCGGGCAGCTCACCGCTCGACGCGAGGCCGATTGGATCTGCCTGAACTTCCCGGCGCTGCCGGTCGAGCCGTGCGCGGCTCC
>CBFDDG010000688.1:0-2353 GCA_965603505.1 uncultured Phycisphaerae bacterium
TCCCTGACCATCTACAATCAGAATTTCGCCGTGGTGCGCAATTCACTGGCCCTCGACCTGCAGCGGGGCACCAACGAGGTGCGTGTGACAGATATCACGGCCCATCTGGAGCCGGACTCGGTGATCCTGCGCGACCCGCAGGGCAAGCGGGCCGTGCAGATCCTCGAACAGAACTACCGGGCCGATCCGGTCTCGCAGGGCCTGCTGCTCTCGCTGTACGAAGGCAAGGAGATCGAGTTCCTCGTCAGCAAGCAGGAAAAGGATGAGATCGTTCGTGGCCGGATCATCCGCAGCGGATATGTGCCGCACCAATCCGGCATGCAGCGGTACGGCAGACAATACCGCGAGAGCCAGATGGCGTACGCGTCCGGGGCAAGCGGGCAGCCTATCGTCGAAGTGGACGGCGTGCTGCGCTTCCGTCTCCCGGGCGAGCCGCTGTTCCCGTCCCTGGCCGATGACACCATCCTCAAGCCAACGCTCCACTGGGTGCTCGAAACGGACAGGGCCGGCAAGCTCGATGCGGAGCTCAGCTACGTCACCGGCGGCATGAGCTGGCAGGCCAGCTACAGCATGCTCGCCAAGGAGCAGGGAGAGGCCGTCGACGTGATTGGCTGGGTAACCATGGACAACCAGAGCGGCAGGACGTTCGAGAACGCCCGCATCAAGCTCATGGCCGGCGACGTGAGCAAGATCCAGCCACAAGAGCCTGAGCGATACGCCTACGCCATGAACGCGAGTGGCTTCATGGGCGGCCCTATGGCGCCGCCTGTATCCGAGAAGGCTTTCGAGGAGTACCATCTCTACACGCTGGCTCGTCCGACGACGCTGCATGACCGCGAGACCAAGCAGGTTGAGTTCCTGCGCGCCGAGGGCGTTCAGGCCCAGCGGCTCTACGTCTATGACGGTGCGGAAATAGACTGGAACCGCTATCGGGGTTATTCGCCGGAGAGCCGTCGTAACGATCGCGACTACGGCACACAATCGAATCCCAAGGTCTGGGTGATGAAGGAATTCAAGAACTCGAAAGAAAACCATCTGGGGATTCCGTTGCCGCGTGGGCGCGTGCGCTTCTATCGGCGCGACGACGACGGCCAGTTGGAATTCACCGGGGAGAACCTCATCGATCACACGCCGCGGGATGAAACCGTTCGCATCTATACCGGCGACGCCTTCGACCTCGTCGGAGAGCGGCGCAGAACAGACTACCAGATCGACACCGCCCGCAACTGGCTCGACGAGGCCTTCGAGATCAAGCTGCGCAATCGCAAGGAGACCGACACGGTCGAGATCCGCGTCGTGGAGCGTCTGTATCGCTGGATCAACTGGGAAATCGTCGAGAAGTCAAACCTATTCCTCAAGACCGACAGCCAGACGATCGAATTCCGTGTCCAAGTGCCCGCCGGAGAAGAAAAGGTCGTCACGTACAAGGTCCATTATACGTGGTGATCGATGGGCGCCGGTTGAGACGGCAAACGCATGGTGCCGGCATGTCGGGCAAGTACGTTGCAGGAGGCGAGAGCGGCATGAGTAGCGAGCGAAGAGGTCGAATGCGAATCGCCCGTTCGTGTGTCTTTGCACTGATCGGGGCGACGCCTGTTCTTCCATCGAGAGGTGGGGCAGGGCAGGTTGGAATCAACGGTGCTGTAGGAATAGCCGTCGTGTCGTTTCCAGGCCAGAAACGCCGGTTGTGATATCGCGGACCGCCTTTCTGAAGCTTCTTGGTGATCGGCATAGGTCTTGCCCGATCTTCCGGCCGCCCCCGTCTTGACTGCCGCGAAGGAATCCCTGGATTTTTCACTTGACTTTTAATTACGAGTGTAATAGTTTTATACTCAATTACGTGTGTAATTTCAGGAGAGTCGCCATGAAGGGACTGCCCAGGATCTCCGATGCGGAGTGGCAGGTGATGCAGGCGTTCTGGTCCGAAGGGCGATTGACCGCCGACGAGGTGGTCGAGAAGCTCGCCGGCAAGGTCCATTGGAACGCCCGGACGATCAGAACGCTCATCAACCGGCTGCTCACGAAGAAGGCCCTGAAGTTCGAGAAGGAAGGACGCAAGTACCGGTACTTCCCTGCGGTCAGCGAGGCGCAGTGCGTCCGGCAGGAAAGGCGCTCGTTCGTCCAGCGCGTCTATGGGGGCACGGTCACCCCGATGCTGGCCGCCTTCATCGAGGAGGCCAAGCTCTCGCGCGAGGACATCGAAGAACTGAAGCGAATGCTCGATGAGAAAAGGAGGAGGAGGTAGCCTTGGATCATTTGGGCATGCATTTCCAGCCATTCTTCGACTGGCTTGTGCAAACGACGCTGCAAGCGAGCGTGCTGATTTGCCTGATTCTCGTGGTTCAGAGGGCGC